>JAYVXQ010000516.1:0-3151 GCA_043785025.1 Acetobacteraceae bacterium | reverse complement strand
GACACGCCTTCGTTCCCAATCCGAATAAGTTCGAGGGGATGGGCGCGCATGACGCGATGGTCGAATTATCGGGTATTCTGAACGTGATCGCGGTGTCGCTGACGAAAATCGGCAACGACATCAGGCTGCTTGGCAGCGGGCCGCGCGCCGGGTTCGCGGAACTGATCATTCCCGCCGATGGGCTGTCCAGCAGCATCATGCCGGGCAAAACCAATCCGACGCAGTCAGAGGCGCTGACGATGGTTTGCGCTCAGGTGATCGGGAACCACACGACGGTCACGGTCGCGGGGATGCAAGGGCATCTGCAATTGAACGTGTTCAAGCCGGTGATCATCAACGCCGTGCTGCAATCTTGTGCCCTGCTGGCGGACGCGGCGGACAGCTTCGCGGTGAACATGGTGGACGCGTTACAGCCGAACCACGCGCGGATCGCGGAGAATGTCGCGAAGTCGCTGATGCTGGTGACCGTGCTGAACCCGCGCATCGGCTATGACAAGGCGGTCGTCATTGGCAAAAAGGCCCTGGCCGAGAACCTGACATTGAAAGAGGCGGCGGTGATGCTTGGTTATGTGACAGCCAAGGATTTCGATCGCTGGGTTCACCCGGAGGCGATGGTGACGCCGTAGATTTTGTTACGGAGGCGGCGCATGCCGATCAGCCAGCGGTCGCGGTCGTTTGTCTTGCGTTTCTCATACTCGCCGACCGTGGGGTGCGACAGGATCATGAACCGCTCGGCATCCATCGCGTCGAGGACGATGCGGGCGACCTCGGTCGCGGTCATGGTGCCGTCGACGCTGGCGGCGCCGGGACGCGCACTGGTCATGCCGGTTTGAACGGATTGCGGGCACAGGACCGAGATCCGAATGCCGCGGTCGCCGTATTGAATGGCGAGATGTTCCGCGAACGAGACGGCCGCGCTTTTGGTGACGCCGTAGGGCATCGAGTTCATCGACGTCAGCAATCCGGCGGCGGAAGCGGTGTTCAACAAATAGCCCGAGCCGCGCGCCAACATGCCCGGCACCAACACGCGGGCGGCGAAAACGTGACTGAGGACATGCACCCGCCAGTTCAGATCCCAGTCCGCGTCCGGCGCGTCCTCCATTCCCGCGCGCGAGATGCCGGCGTTCGAATAATAGATGTCCACCGGACCGAATTTCGCCTCGGCGGCGGCGATCAGCGCTTTGATGTCAGCTTCTTTCGCGACGTCGGTCGGAACGGCGAGGGCGCCGATGTCCTGCGCGACGTTGGCGAGTTTTTCGGCGTTCAGGTCGGCGATCACGACGCCGCGCGCGCCGGCGGCGGCGAAGGCGCGGGCGACCGCCTCACCGATGCCGCTGGCGCCACCGGTCACCACGCAGACTTTGTTTCGGGGGAGCATGCGGCGGTTCCCTTTTTAGAGCGATCAGGCCATGACCTCGATCGAGGCGCCGTTGACCCGGGTTTCCTGTTTCAGATTATCGACGGTCACGTGGGTGTCATACCAGGTCAGTTTGGGTTTGGCGCCAAAGCGTTCGGTCAGGACAACGACGCGGTCCGGGGTGAACCAGGCTTCGGCCGCGGCGCGGCTTTCCCACAAATAGACACCGCCGGTTCCCGCGTCGCCGTTCAGGTAGTCCTTACGGATCAAACCCTTCCCGCCGAGATCACGATAGGTTGGCGCGGTCGATGTCCCGCCTTTGATCGCCTGATCCTCGGTGCGTTTGGGCAGGTCGAATTGAACGACGACGATGCATTGGGCCATGGATGGTTCCTCCGATTCCAATTCCGATTATAACAAGGTTGGGTCAGTCGTCGCCGGTCGCGCGAAGGCGTTCCGAGGGATCCTCGCTTGGGATATTGATGCCGCCGCCGCGGCGGGCCGCGATGGCGTTGGGCGTGCCGTCGGCGACGACCGAGCGGCCGTAAGCGGCGATGGACGGGATCGCGTCGGGCGCGAGCGGGCGCATCCAGGTTTTCCGCTGCATCGCCGCCGCGATATAGGGCGCCAGCTCGGCCTGTTTGCGGGCGTCGCGGGCGGCCTGATCGGCTTTCATGACCGGCATGACCTCGGCGGCGAACAGTTCCAATGACGCAATGATATCGGCGTGCGTGTTGCGGCCTGCCTGCTGGACGAAGATCACCTGATCGACGCCGGCGTCCTGGTATTGGCGCAGCCGGTCGATCAATTGCGCGGGGGTGCCGATGCCGTTGCCGACGGCGGGCGGCATCGCGTCGCGGCCACGCTCGAACCGTTCCCAGATATTCGTCACACCGGGCGTGTGCTCGCCGTAGACGTAATGATGTCCGAGCGCGAAGCCGAAGAACTGGAAGCCCTCGCCGCCGCGGCGGATCGCCTCGGCCTCGTTATGATGCACGGAAAATCCTGTCGCCATGGCGATGTTGGCGTTGACCGCGTGACCGATCGGCACGCAGGCGTCGGACTTGATGATGTCGTAATATTCGCCAGCCCATTTCGCCGCCTCGGCCGGGTCGACGAAGGCGAAGGCCAGCGCGCCAACGCCGTTGCGCGCGGCGACGTGGATCGTTTCGCGGTTGGAGCAGGCGAGCCAGATCGGCGGGTGCGGTTTTTGCAACGACTTCGGAATGACATTGCGCGCCGGCATCGAGAAATATTCGCCCTTGAAGCCGGGATAGGGCGCCATCGCCATCATATTGGCGGTCTGCTCGACCGCCTCGGCCCACATCAGTTTTTTATGCGCGGGGTCGATGTTGAAGCCTTCCAGCTCCGCGCGGGAGGCCGAGGATCCGGTGCCCCATTCGGCGCGGCCGGAGGATACGAGGTCGAGCATCGCGATCCGCTCAGCGACCCGCGCGGGCGGGTTGTAGCCGGGTGGGGAGAGCACGACGGCGTGGCCGATATGGATCTGTTTGGTGCGGCCCGCGGCGGCGGCGAGGAACACCTCGGGCGCGGAATTATGCGAGTATTCCTCAAGAAAATGGTGCTCGTTAGCCCAGACGTAGTCGTAGCCGAGGCGGTCGGCGGTCTCGACCTCGGTCAGCGCATGCTGGACCATGCGGTGCTCGGAGTCCGCGTCCCAGGGGCGTGGCAATTGCAGCTCGTAGATCAGGCCAAATTTCATGGCGAGTCACTCCTGTGCGTAGGAGTGACGCAGTACAGAAGGTCGGGAGGGACGTCCAGCCGCCGCCGCCG
>JAYVXQ010000515.1:0-3153 GCA_043785025.1 Acetobacteraceae bacterium | reverse complement strand
ACGATCAGCGCTGTCGGCTTGGGCACTGAGTGGCGCACCGCGCGATCGAGCGCCCGCAGCATCTCGTCATCGGGCGTCGCGGGAATGCTGCGCACGCCGGCGCCCGCGATGATGAAGCCGAACTGATGGATCGGGTAGGACGGGTTCGGCACCAGGATCGTATCGCCGGGCGAGGTGATGGCGGAGGCGAGGTTGGCCAGGCCTTCTTTCGATCCGAGAGTGGCCACGACCTCGGTATCCGGATTAAGCGCGACGTCGAACCGGCGTTGATAATAGGTCGCGAGCGCTCGCCGTAGACCGGGAATGCCCTGGCTGACGGAATAGCGGTGGGAGCGGGGATCCTGGACCGTTTCGATCAGTTTATCGACGATGTGGCGCGGCGTCGGGCTGTCGGGATTGCCCATGCCCAGATCGATGATGTCCTCACCGGCCGTGCGTGCCTTTGCCTTCGCCGCGTTGACCTCGGCGAACACATAGGGCGGCAAACGGCGGATACGGTGGAACTCACCGGAGGACTCGGAGCTCATGGACGACCTTTCGGGGTGGGCGGATGGAGCGATCAGGTGGACGCGCCTGAAGGGATGACGGGTTTGGGCTACGCGATGATTCAGGCTGACGAGCGATTACTGTAGCAGACGCAGACTCGCGCCGCGACCCGCCGCCTGTGCGGCGACGCGGATTTCCCGGGCGGGGACGCCGCGCGCCGCGAGCGCCGTCGCCAGCGCCTGCGCTCGCGATAAGCCCAGGTCGAGCGCGGCGGCCTGAGCCAGAGCATCCGATGTCCGCGCGTCGCCGTATCCAACGACGGCGATGCCAAGCTCGCCGTGCGCTTCGGCGATGGCCCGGATTTGCGCCAGGGCCGCGTCGGTGAGCGCGAACGATCGCGGGGAAAAATCCACGGTGATTTCGTTGGCGGCGCGCAAGGCCGGTGGCGGCGCGGCCGCGGTGGCGGGGACGAGAGGCGGGGGCGGACCGGGCGCGATATTGGGCCGCGGCGGTTCGCGGACGGGCAAGGCGGGTAAGGCGGTTGATATTTTGGGCCCGGCGGGGATCGGCGGTCGGGCGATTGGGGCGGCGGGTGGTGGCGCGGCTGTTCGGGCGGGTGGTGGCGCGGCCGGTGGGGGCGCGACCGGTGGTGGCGCGGCGGGTGGGGGCGCGGTGAGGGCGCTCAAGGACATGCTCGGCCCGTCGGCGGGCGCGGGCGCGACTGTCGGACGGGCCGGGGGAACACCAGTTGGGCGGGCCGGCGGGATCGGGGCCAGGGCGGCCGCCTGGTTCGCCGCGATCCGGTCCATGATCAACGCCGAGGTCACCTTGTTCCACGCCGCGGTGTCCGCTGGTGGCGGTTTGGCCGGCACTGTCGCCAGATTGGGGTAGGGGTCTTTTTCACCGGGCGCGGGCGGGCGTTGTTGGGCGATTTTGCCGCCGACGGCGTCGTGCCACCAAGCTTCCGGGCCGGTGTTGGGGGTGGATTGGCAGGCGGCCAACAGCAAAATAGCCAAGTACGAGGCTTTACCCCGGGCCCCACCAGGAGGCCCAGAGTCCCCTTGGGCCGCCTGGACCTCCACCGAGGGCGGTCGCCCTTGGATCCGATCCGTTGGAAAACGGGGATCGACAGCGGCCAAATCCAGGAGATGGCGGTCCAGGGACCCTGTCCCTGGCGGGGATCCAAGGGGCAGCGCCCCTTGGCGGAACCCGCTCACCCCCCTAGATTGACCTCCGTTGCCGCGAAAAAACATCGTCCGTCTCCAGCCTCCGGCGCAGTCCTACCCGGAGACAAAGCCCGCGCAAAGGATCCGATCCATGAGTGAGCCCGTCAAACCGACCGATCCGGACTTCAAGATCCCGGACCCCGCCGTCTACGGCCGGTCCATGGCGGATATCGCTGAACGTTCCCAACGCATCGTCGGCGATTGGCTGAAGCGCATGCCGAAAGAGGAACACGACACCGATCCGCTGAATATCGGCGGCGCGTTCATGGAAATGACGACGCGCATGATGGCCAATCCCGGCCGCCTCATGCAGGCCCAACTTGGCTTGTGGCAGGATTATATGTCGCTGTGGCAAAACACCGCGCGGCGCATGATGGGGATGGAGAACCAACCCGTCATCGATTCCGCCAGCGGCGATAAACGGTTCAAGGATTCCGCCTGGAAAGACAACGAGGTCTTCGACTTCATCAAACAATCCTATTTGCTCAGCGCCCGCTATGTCAGCGACGTCGTCACCCATGTCGACGGCCTTGACGAAAAGACCGCGAAAAAGGTCGACTTTTATTCGCGTCAGTTCATGGACGCGATGTCGCCGTCGAATTTCCTCATGACCAACCCCGAGGTGTTGCGCAAAACCGCTGAAACCGGCGGCGAGAATCTGTTGAAGGGCCTCAGCAACCTGCTCACCGACCTCGAAAAGGGCAAGGGCAAGCTGCATATCAAGATGACCGATACCGACGCCTTTAAATTGGGCGAGAACATCGGCGTCACCCCGGGAAAGGTTGTTTACCAGAACGAACTGATGCAGCTGGTGCAATATAATCCGACCACAACGAAGGTTTTGAAACGTCCGCTGCTGATCGGGCCGCCCTGGATCAACAAATTTTATATTCTCGATCTGCGGCCGCGTAACAGCCTGGTGAAATGGGCCGTGTCGCAAGGTCATACCGTGTTCGTCATCTCCTGGGTCAATCCTGACGAGCGGCTGTCGCAAAAAGGTTTCGATGATTACATGACGGAAGGCTACCTCGCCGCGCTCGACGCCATCGAACAAGCCACCGGCGAACGCGAGGTCAACGCGATCGGCTATTGTTTGGGCGGCACGCTGCTCGCCTCCACCCTCGCCTGGATGGCCGCCAACGGCGACGACCGCATCAAGACGGCGACGTTCTTCGTTACGATGATGGATTTCCACGACGCGGGGGAACTCGGCGTGTTTATCGACGAGGAACTGCTCAGCGCGCTTGAAGAAAAAATGAACAAGCGCGGCTATCTCGAAGGCAGCGAGATGGCGACGACGTTCAACATGCTGCGCGCCAACGATCTGATCTGGTCGTTCGTGGTGAATAATTATCTTCTGGGCAATGATCCGTTCCCGTTCGATCTGCTGTACTGGAACGCCGATTCCACGCGCATGCCGGCGAAAATGCATAGTTTCTAT
>JAYVXQ010000514.1:0-3155 GCA_043785025.1 Acetobacteraceae bacterium | reverse complement strand
GGATGTCGGGCATGAGCGGGCCGGAGATCATTGTGTTCGAACTGATGCCGAACCTGTTGCCCTATTTGGCGGCGACGTTGGTGAACGCGGTGTCCGGCGCGATCCTGGCCTCGATTGGGTTGGAGGTGCTTGGCCTCGGCCCGATCGACGCGCCGACCTTGGGCATGACGCTGTACTGGGTGAATTTCAACGCGGCGATGATCAATGGCTGGTGGTGGTGGTGGACGGCGCCCACAATCATCATCGTCATCGTATTCTTGGGCCTGTTCTTCGTCACCGTGGGGTTGGATGAGATCGCCAATCCGCGGCTGAGGCGCTCGGCATGAGCTGGGTTTTGCGCGTCGAGGATTTGGACGTTGCCTTCGACCATCCGTTGGGCCTGCTGCGGGCGGTGGATCATGTCTCGTTCAGCCTGCTGCCGAATGAACGGTTTGGGCTGGTGGGCGAGTCGGGGTCGGGGAAGTCGACATTGGCCTTGTCGATCCTGCGCATGATCCGCCCGCCCGGCCGCATTCTGGGCGGGCGCGTCTATCTGGATCATGTCGAATTATCCGGGCTGGATCAGGAGGAGATCAGGCGCGTCCGCCTCGCGGGAATCGCGCTGGTGCCGCAGGGGTCGATGAACTCACTCAATCCGGTGGCGCGGATCCAGGCACAGATCGCGGATGCGCTGGCGGATCATGGGGTGGTGCTGACAACGGCGGAATTGGAGGCGCGGGCGGCGGAATTGCTGGAGCAGGTGGGGTTGCGGCCGGAAGTCGCGCGGCTGTTTCCGCATGAACTCAGTGGCGGCATGAAACAACGGGCGTGCATCGCCATCGCGATTTGCCTGAAGCCCAAAGTGATCATCGCGGATGAGCCGACCAGCGCGCTGGATGTGATCGTGCAGCGTCAGGTGATGGAAACTCTGGCGCGGGTGCAGCGGGATATCGGCGCGGCGGTGATCCTGGTGGGCCATGACATGGGGCTGATGGCGCAATTCGTCGATCGGCTCGGGGTGATGTACGCGGGCCGCCTGGTGGAGGTCGCGCCGATCGCCGAGATCATTACCAATCCGCGGCATCCTTATACCCAGATGCTGATTTCCAGCCTGCCGTCTTTGGAGACGCGCGGCGTGTTGCATGGGATTCCTGGACTGGCGCCGCTGCTGCGCGATTTGCCCTCGGGGTGCGCGTTTCATCCGCGGTGTCCGCGCGCGGATGGGCGGTGCCGGGCGGAGAAACCGGCGGTGCGGGCGATCGCGCCGGATGTGAACGTGGCGTGTCATCATGTCTGAGCCCGTGCCTCTGCTCGACGCGCGGGGTGTGACGAAACGCTATGGCGGGATGACGGCGCTGGCGGAGTTGTCGTTGTCGTTGCGCGAGGATCGGCCGGCGATCACGGCGGTGGTGGGGGAAAGTGGCAGCGGCAAGACGACCTTGGCGCGGGTGCTGTTGGGGCTGGTCGCGCCAAGCGAGGGGGCGGTGTTTTATCGCGGGCGGGACATGGCGGCGTTCACCGCGGCGGAACGTCGCATATTCCGGCGCGAGGTGCAGGCGGTGTTTCAGGACCCGTATGAGGTTTATAACCCATTCTATCGCGTCGATCACGTGCTGACGACGCCGGTGGCGAAATTCAAGCTGGCGTCGAGCCGCGCTGAGGGGCGGCGGTTGATCGAGGAGGCGTTGCGCGCCGTCGGTTTGCGGCCCGAGGAAATTCTCGGCCGGTTTCCGCATCAATTATCGGGCGGGCAGCGGCAACGGATCATGGTGGCAAGGGCGGTGTTGATGAAGCCGCGAGTGATCGTGGCGGATGAACCGGTGTCGATGGTGGATGCGTCGTTACGCGCGACGATCCTGGGGTCGTTACGAAAATTAACCGATGAGATGGGCATTTCGATTATTTACATCACGCATGATCTGGCGACGGCGTATCAGGTCAGCGATCAAATCCTGGTGATGTACCGGGCGCGGGTGGCGGAAATTGGCGACGTCGAATCGGTCGTGCGGCGGCCGCGGCATCCTTATACGCAAATTCTGATCGCCTCGATCCCCAAGGTGGCGACGACGCGGGATTGGCTGCGGGAGGATGGGCTCGCGCCTGCCGCCGTGGCGCGGGTGGGGGAGGGGTGCGGCTTCGTCGATCGGTGTCCGCGGGCGATGCCGCGGTGTGGATTGGCGGTGCCGCCGCTGTATCCGGTTGATCCTGATCGGTCGGCGGCGTGTTTTCTGTATGACGGCGTGACGGGCGGTCAGCCGGCGGCGCGGTGAAACGCGGGCCAGCGGCGGCGCACGACATCGGTCGTTTCGCCATAGCCGAAACAACTATCGATTTTCACCGGACGGCCGGTGTCGTCCAGGCGGTCGGGCATTGTGTTGCGCATCGGGCTCAAGGACTGGATCGCGGCGGTCGCCATGGGGATCAGCAGTTCCATTAAATGGGTGCAACTGCGCGCGCCGGCGAGGCGGTTGCGCACCTCCTTGCGCCAGCCTCCGCCGATGCGCACGCCGATCATCGAGCGCAGCGCCAGACCGCCGCCGATGCAGGCGGGGTAGGGGGTTGCGTCCATAAACGTGGAGATGTCGTGGACCATCAGGTCGCCGTCGTAAACGATGCGCACGCCCATGTCGTGGATGGGGTTGGTTGCCGCGACGACCTCGCCATCGCCACCGGGGATGAAATCGAAGGGTTTGCGGTCGGTGACGCGGCCTTCGACTTCATACAGGCCGTCGCTCCGGCGGAAGGCGCGCATGTCGACGCGGCGGAAATGGATTTCCTCTTTGGTGAGGTCCGCGTGGTCGTTCGGCATTCGAGTATCCTTGCTTACCGTGTGAGTATAGGGCGCGGGGGGTGCGGGACGAAATCTGGGCTCTCCGCCCAGACCCGCCAGGAGGGCGCCGCCCTCTTGGACCTCCCGCCAAGGGCGATAGCCCTTGGATCCCGTTAGTTTTGTTCTTGGAATGAATGAGGGCCTGCGTGGCGGTTGATACGTCATGGATGGCCCTCATTCATTCCAGGAGCAAACGGATAGATCCCAAAGGGCCTCGCCCTTTGGCGGATGTCCAGAAGGCAGAGCCTCATACGCGCTAAAATAAAGCCCTCCTCCCGTAAAGCACCTGCGGTTTTCGCCGCCTTTTCGCGTTCGCCAGTGATTTGTGGATGCTGCCTGACAGCGC
>JAYVXQ010000513.1:0-10226 GCA_043785025.1 Acetobacteraceae bacterium | reverse complement strand
TCGGCGACCCGATTGACAATGTGACGCGGCGACGGGAGCATCCTGGTGAGGCAATGCCCGGTCCGCTCGGGAGCATTCCTGGATGAGGCAATACGATCACCATCTTGATTGTCGCGGGACATCGAAACTTTGGCCTTTCAACCGCGCAGCCAGAGTCGCTGTCTGCGCGACCAACGTGACCTCCAGTGATTCGATTACCAGCCGTCCATCGGCATCTCCGCGCAACGCGGCAAGTTCATCCGACGGCGTTCGTGCCGTGGCGGTGACATGCCAGCCGCGTGACAGATATTCCCGCACAAGCCCAAACCCCAGTCCACGCGAGCCAGCGATTATCAGCACATGTTTCATGTCTGGCCATCCTTTTCGCTACCTGAGCCCAGGGATTTCGAGTCACCATACGCTTAAGATGCGACGCTGTAAGCCGCTTCGGATACTGGCGTTCAAGTTTTAGCCAACGATCGAGCCGCGCCAAGGTGAAATCGGCCAGTAGGTTCAGGAAAAGAGGTCCCCCCTCATGCATCGCCCCTTATCCGCGGTCACCGCGTTTCAAAACCTATCCTTTAATGGACGGCTGCTGACCTTCACATCAAACGCCCAGAAAACTGACCGAAATTTGACGACCGTTCGCGGTCCCGCCTGACTGTTCAGTTCGTTAAGAATTTCAACCTGGTCAATGGACGCGACGCGAGAAAATACAACCCGCGCCATCACTTTCCCATGGATGCCAAAACCGCTTCCATCCGAGCTTCATGTTCCTCGAAAGACAGAATCTCCCCACGCTCCACCCCCGCCAACGCCTCATCGACGAGAGGCTTCGCCCAGGCCAGATCATCGTCCTCAATATTCCGCTCAGCGATGCGCTCATCAATAAGCCGCGTAACCGCCTCCTCGACCGACGCGAATTCCCCCCGCGCCACATGCGCTGCGATCCATGCCTGCTGCTCAGCGATTAATGAGATTGTCATTACGAACTCCTGACTAAATCCGAAGCCCCCCGCGCAAGCCCAGGATCACCATCCCTGCCGCGCGATATCCATCGCGAAATAAGAAAGAATCAAATCCGCCCCCGCCCGCTTAATCGACCCCAAAGCCTCCCGCACCACCCGATGCTCATCGATCGCCCCCGCCATCGCCGCGAACTTGATCATCGCGTATTCCCCACTCACCTGATACGCCGCCAGCGGCAACCGGCTCGCCGCCCGAACCTGGCTCAACACATCCAAATACGGCATCGCCGGCTTCACCATCAAAATATCCGCCCCCTCCGCCTCATCCGCCAACGACTCCCGAATGGCCTCCCGCCCATTCATCGGATCCATCTGATACGCCATCCGGTCACCCTTCAGATCGCACCCCGAAGCCGCCCGGAACGGCCCATAAAACGCCGAGGCAAATTTCGACGAATACGCCATGATCGGCGTCCCCGAAAATCCGCCGTTATCCAAAGCCGTCCGGATCGCCGCCACCTGCCCATCCATCATCGCCGACGGCGCGATCATATCCGCCCCGGCCCGCGCCGCGACCAACGACTGCCGCGCCAGATTTTCCAAAGTGTGATCGTTATGCACATCCTCGCCATGGATCACGCCGCAATGACCATGGGTCGTATACTCGCAAAAACAGGTGTCCGAGATCACCAGCATCTCGGGTGCGGCGTCCTTCGCCCGCTTGATCATCCGCGCCAGCAACCCGTTCTCATTCCACGAGTCACTGCCAATATCGTCCTTGTGCCGGCTGACCCCAAACGTCATCACCGCCTTGATCCCCGCCGCATGGATCTCCTTGATCGCGGCACCCAATTTCCGCTCGGGAATGCGATGCACCCCGGGCATGCTCTCGACGGGCGCGAAATCCTCGAGTTCTTCCTCGACGAAAATCGGATAGATCAGATCGTTCAACGAAACATTCGTCTCCCGCGTCATATCGCGCAGCACCGGATTGGCGCGCAAACGGCGCAGGCGGGAGGTCGGGAAGGGCGCCATGGATCGTCTCCTTCAGGCCAAAGGCGAGGGGCGGGAACGCGGACGTTCGGTGAATCGGCTATAGCGGAAAGGCAAGGGATCGACCACCGGCGTTTGTCCCATGACGATCTGCGCCATCAACCGGCCCGCGCCCGGCCCAAGCCCGAACCCGTGGCCGGTAAACCCGGTCGCGATGTAAAACCCAGGCAGAGAGTCGACCGGCGAAATCACCGGAACCCCGTCCGGCGTGACATCGATCGCCCCGCCCCAGCTATGGGTGACATTCATCCCGTGCATCACCGGAAACGCCTCGATCAACTGCCGCTTCGCCTGCGCCAGAATGCGCGGGGAGGGCAGGGGATCCAGGATCCTCACCCGCTCAAACGGCGAGACCCGATCCGGCTTCCAATGCCGCGGCAACATCGCCTCGCGCGCCCATGCGGGCCCAACGCGCAAGGACGTGCTCTTCCGGTTCTGCCACCAGATCGCCTGGAAATCGCGGAAGAACCGCGCCGAATCCGGCACGATCTGGGCCCGGTTCTGGCTCCAGTTCCCCACCGTGTATCCGCCGTCCAGCCGCTTACGCAGCCCAAATCCCGGCCCGCCCGTCGACGTCTCCGGCCCGCCCGCCACCGGATCGATCCGCATCACCGCCGAGGTCACCTTCAACTGCGGTAACCGCAAACCCAGATTGCCGCAAAACAGCCGCGACCAAACCCCGCCCGCCAGCACCACCTGATCGCAGGAGATATAGCCGTGCTCCGTCACTACCCCCGCGATCTGCCCGCCAAGCGTTTCGACGGTGCGCGCCGCGCAGTTGGTCAGAATGACCGCGCCATGCCGCCGCGCCGCCTCCGCGATCGCCGGCGCCGCCAATCCCGGTTCCGCCCGCCCATCACTCGGCGTACTGAGCGCACCCGCCCATTTGCCCGCGAGGCCCGGTGTGACCAGCGCCATCTGATCCCGCGTCAACAACCGGCTATCGATCTGATGCGCCGCCCCCACCAGTTCCAGCCATGAGGCACGCCGCGCCAGTTCCTGCTCGGTGCGGCACAAATACACGATGCCCGCGCGGCGATACCCGCACTCGCCGCCGATCATCTTGTTCATGTCGTTCCACAGCCGCAGCGATTCGATGGCCAGCGGCATCTCGCGCGGATCGCGCCCCATCTTGCGGCACCAGCCCCAGTTGCGGCTGGATTGCTCACCCGCGATCTCGCCCTTTTCGACCAGCACGACCGGAACGCCCTCGCGCGCCAAAAAGAACGCGGTGCAGACGCCGACGATCCCACCGCCGATGATCACGACCGTCGTGCGATCGGGCACGCCGGCGTTGGGGATGACCCGCTCGACGGGGGGCGACATCAGCGGTCCGACCGGAATGGCGTCAACCCAGTAACTCCAACACCGTCTCCGCCGGGCGGCAGACCCGCGCGCCTTTGCCGGTGATGACGATCGGCCGCTCCATCAGGATCGGATGCGCCAGCATCGCGTCGATCACCTCGTCGTCTGTCCGCGCCGGATCATTCAGGCCCAATTCCCCGCACAGGCTTTCCCTGCGCCGCAATAATTGCGCCGGCGTCATCCCCAGACGGCCCAACAGCGCGACCAGATCCGCCCGCGACGGCGGCGTTTTCAAATATTCGATGACCTGAGGTGTTTGTCCGGCCTCCGTCAGCATTCCCAATACCTTGCGGGATGTGCCGCATTTCGGATTGTGGTAGATCGTCGGGGCGGCCGGCATTATTAACTTTCCTTTCGCGCACGCGGGAGCTCTGGAATAAAGCCCAACGCTGGTTCGTCCACAACAATAACTCAAGGAGGTTGCCATGCGCAGACGTTTGATTATAGCCATCGGATCGTTGCTCGCTTAGAATGTCGCGCCCGCGTTGGCGCAAACCGCGCCGCTTCCCACCCCGCCGGCCACCCCGCCACAACGCGTGCGCGGTATCATCGCCGCCCTCGACGGCAACGCCCTGACCGTCACCAGCCGCACCGGCGAAAAACTCGACATCGCGCTCGCCGATCCGCTGACGGTCGCGACGGTGAAAAAGGTCGATCTCGCGTCCATCGCCCCCGGCGCTTACATCGGCGTCGCGACCCGCACCGCCGCCGACGGCAAGCTGACCGCGTTGGAGGTTCTGGTGTTCCCCGAAGCCATGCGTGGCCGCGGCGAGGGGCATTACGGCTGGGATCTGGAGCCCGGCAGCATGATGACCAACGGCACCGTCAAAGGCGCCGTCAGCGCCGCGTCAGGCCGCGAACTGTCGATCGGCGACAAGGACGCAGCCAACACCATCCACGTCCCGCCCGAGGCCCCGGTGGTGACCTTCGCCCCGGCTGAGCGCGCCGACCTCAAACCCGGTGCGACGGTCTTCCTGGCCGCGACCAAAACCGCCGAGGGCAAGCTGACCGCCGATCGCGTCACCGTCAGCAAGGACGGCGTCGCCCCGCCGATGTAATGGTTGCCCGCCGATCCCGTGGTTGAGTGCCGATTGATCTTATGGTTGTATGGCGAGCTGATGTTTAATGCTTCCTTCGCTCTGTTAAATCAGGGCGAAGGCGCGGGGGATCGGAGAGCGCGATGCGGCGGCGGATGGTGCTTCTTTTTCCGGCTTTGGGGGCGCTGGTTTTCCTGGTTCCCCGCGTCGCGACGGCGCAACGGGAGCCGCCGGTCCGCATTCGCGGCACCATCGCCGCGTTGGACGGCGCGTCTCTGACGATCATCGCGCGAGACGGGCAAACCGTGACGGTCCAACTGACCGAACCGTTGATCGTTATGACCGTGAAAAAAGCCGACCTCAGCGCGATCGGACCCAACACCTATATCGGTACCACGACCCGCACGGGCGTCGATGGCACGATGTCGGCGATCGAAGTGCGAATTTTCCCTGACTCGATGCGCGGGTCGGGGGAGGGATCCCGGCCCTGGGATCTGGGTCCCGGCAGCACCATGACCAACGGGACGGTGACGGGTGCCGTGACCGGCGCATCTGGACGGCAGCTAACGGTCGGACACAAGGACGGCACAACCACGGTCTTCGTTCCGCCCTCAGCCGGAATCATGCTGTATGTGCCGGGAGAGCGGGCTGATCTGAAGCCGGGTGCGGTGGTGTTCACGGCGGCGGCGAAGAACGCGGACGGGGTTTTGACGTCCGGGCGGTTGGCGGTAGGCAAGGATGGGGTCGTTCCGTTGATGTAATCCTGATTGGTGAAACAGGGTTCCCCGATCGGTTTGCGCGCCGGGTTGGTGACGTGGTGCGGCGCGCGACCCAGGGATGACGGTCCGCCTTGGTAAAACTGTCGCTTGCGACCGGACGATCTGAATGATTATACGGGTTGGTGGTGAGAACCGCTGAGGTCGGATCCGGTCCATTGGACAATCAGGCTACTGATGAGTATCCTCCGCGGAACGCATGAACGCGCGGGGAGTATAACGCATGACCGTGGCCTGGAAAGACTCAACCACCGACATCGCCGGCAGCAAAATGCACCTGTCGCGGGCGGGCAAAGGCAAGACCGTGCTCGTTCTGCATCACGACATCGGCACACCGGACCGGCTGCCCTTTTATGACGCGCTGGCCGAACATTTCGACGTTTTGGTTCCGCATCATCCCGGCTGGGGCAAATCGCAGCGGCCGGAATGGCTGCGTCACCCGCGCGACATCGGCGCGATGCACGCCTGGCTGCTGGCCGAACTCGGCGTCACCGATGTCAGCCTCGTGGGCCTGGGTTTCGGCGGTTGGATCGCCGCCGAAATGGCCAGCCAATCGCCCGAACGCTATCGCGCCTTGTCGCTGATCGCGCCCATGGGCATCAAACCGCCCGAAGGCGACATCGCCGATCAGGCCATCGTCTCCTATCTCGACTATCCCCAGGCCGGATTTCATTCCGAGGCCGCTTTCGCCAAAGTCTACGGCGACGTCTCCCACGATCAGTTGGAGGCGTGGGATGTCTGCCGCGAGATGTGTTTCCGCACCGCCTGGAAACCTTATATGTACAGCCAGACCTTGCCGCATCTGTTGGGCGGCGTGCGCGCGCCGGCACAGGTGATCTGGGGCGACGACGATCGCATCGTGCCGATCAGCGCGGGCCACGTCTATACGAAATCGTTACGAAACGCGACGATGACCACCATCGCCGCCTGCGGCCATTTCGCCGAAATGGAACAACCCGCCGAGATCGCGAAACTCGTCACCGGCTTCATCAACGCCGCCTGAAGGAGGGCCCTCCCCATGCATATGATGTATTTCACCGAACAGCCGATGTCCGCCTACGACGCCCAAAAAGGCCTCGATTACGGCGCCACCGCGCTCACCTTCTCCAACAGCAACTTCGATCCGAACGAGGGCAGCCGCCTCTATAACGAATATCTCGAAGATTACATCTTCGCCGAGGAATGCGGCGCCGACGGCATCATGTTGAACGAGCACCACAACGCGCCGTTTTGCATGCAGGCGAAAACCAATATCTTCGCCGCCATCCTGGCCGCCGCGACGAAACGGGTGAAAATCGTCATCCTCGGCAATCCGTTGCCGTTGTGTGACAACCCGATCCGCATGGCCGAGGAACTGGCCATGATCGATATGATTTCGAAAGGCCGCCTGGTACCCGGCTTCGTGCGTGGCGGCGGACAGGAGCAGCTGGCGTCAGGCGTCAATCCCGCCTTCAACCGCGAACGCTTCATCGAGGCGCATGAGCTGATCCAAAAGATCTGGACCCAGCCGGGGCCGTTCCGGTTCGAGGGCACGCATTACCAGCATCGCACGGTGAACCCATGGGCGGTGCCGATGCAGAAGCCGTATCCGCGCATTTGGGTCCCCGGCGTGCTGTCGAAGGAAACCATCATCTGGACCGCGCAACAACGCTATCCCTATATCGCGCTGAACACCGCGATCGATCATACGAAGGAGATTTTCAAGCTTTACTCCGATACCGCCGCCGAGTGCGGATATGTCGCGGGTCCGGAAAATTTCGGCTATTTGATCCGCGTGCATGTGCAGGATACCGAGGAAAAAGCCTTGGAAAACGCACGGCAGTTCATGTGGATGCAGGGTGAGTTCACCGGCCTCGCGCATCCCGTCTGGGCTAATCCGTCAGGGTATTTCTCGCCCTCCGGCCGCCGTGGTTTCGTCGAGTTCGCGACCGGGCGGGCGAAAAACCCTCGTGGGGCGATGACGTTCGAGGAACAGGTCGCCAGCACGATGATCGTGGCGGGCACGCCATCCCAGGTGATTGAAAAACTGAAATGGATCATCGAGAACACGCGGCCCGGCATCATGGCCATCTGGGCTAATGACGGCAATGTCAGCGCCGTCGATCGCAAGCGCTGCATCGAACTACTGTTCAAGGAAGTCGTGCCCGAGGTCAAAGCCCACGGGGCCAAACTGGGGTTGAAAGATCCGTGGGAAGCGAACGCCCCCGTGCATCTGCGTTATTCGACCGATCTGAAACCACAACGAGCGGCGGCGGAATAGATCTGGGCTTCCAGCCCAGTCCCGGTCAGGAGGCGCTGCCTCCTGAACCTCGGCCAAGGGCTGAGCCCTTGGAACCACGAGGTTCGGTCACGGGGTGCGAGGAGGCCTACTCGGATTTTGATACGTCATTGCTGGCCTCCTCACACCCCATGACCGAAATGGATAGATCCCAAAGGGCTCGCCCTTTGGTGGGGTCCAGGGGCAAAGCCCCTGGCGGGTCTGGGTGGAACCCAGCGTGCCTCTCCTGCCCCGGTTAATTCCCCCGCATCAACCCGCCATCGATCGCGATGCACTGCCCTGTCACATAATCCGACAAATCCGTGCAGAAAAATTCAACGACTTTGGCGCAATCCTCCACCGATCCCAAACGCCGCAACGCGATCTGCTCGGTCCGGTCCCGATTGGCGTTCGCCTGATTGGGCATCACCGTCGCCATGATCCGTCCCGTCGTGATCGTTCCTGGTGCGATACAATTCGCGGTGATCCCAAACGGCCCCAGGTCCTGTGCCAAATATCGCGTATAATGCAAAATCGCCGCCTTCGCCGCGCCATAATGCGCGTAACCGCCATCGGTCGACGGACTCAACCCCGCGATCGAACTGACCGTCACGATCTTGCCGGACCGTTGTGCTTTCATGATCGGCGCCACCGCGTTCACGCAATACACCGTGCCATAGTAATTCATGCTGGTAACAAGATGCAACAATCCGGAATCCAGAGTGCTCGCCTTGGTATCCACCGGCCGCCCGCGCCCGCCGCCGGCGTTCGCCACCAGAATATCGACCCGCCCCCAGGTCTTCATCACCTGAGCCACCATGGCCTGGACCGAGGCCTCGTTGGTCACATCCATTTCGATGCCGATCGCCTCGCCACCGGCGGCATTGATTTCCGCGACGGTGCTCGAACCCGTCATCGCTTTCGCCTCCGCCTCGAACTCCTCGAACGAGGTCAGATTGATGTCGGTGACGGCGATCTTCGCGCCCAATCCGGCCAGGCGATGCGCGTAAGCCCGCCCCAATCCGCGTCCCGCGCCCGTGACAATGGCGATTTTTCCGTCGAGCTGACCCATCCGTGTTCCCTCCATGATCCCGGAATTCTACCATGTCCGGGAAACCCAGCCCAACAGGACACAGCATGCACCGCCTGACCACCCGCATCGGCGGCCTGACCCTGCCCAATCCCGTGATCTGCGGCGCCGGCGAACCCGTCATGACCGAGGCCGGCATCCGCGCCGCGCTGACCGCCGGAGCCGCCGGCGTGATCGCCAAATCGGTGAACGAACGGCCGGAAGGCGCCCGCCAACTGGCGTTGGCGGATTACATCACCCTCGATATCGAAGGTGCCAGATCGTTATTTAACCGATCCGGCCTGATCGACCGCGCCACCGATGACTGGTTCGCCGCCATCGCCGCGATCGACCGCGACGCCGCGCGCACCGGACAATTCGTCGCCGCCAGCATCGTCTATTCCGGTGCCGCGGGCGCGGTCGCCATCGCCGCCAAAGCCCGCGCGGCCGGTTTACGCGTCTTCGAACTCAACGTCGGCGCCCCCCATGCGTCCGAAGCCGCCGCCGGCGCCATAGCCCAGGAAACCGATCCCGAACGCCTGACGAGCCTGGTTCGCGAGGTACGAGGCGCGACGGAGGGCATGCATCTCTGGGTCAAACTCACCGGCCTGTCCTCAAACCTTCCAGCACTCGCCGCCGCCGCGCGTGATGGCGGCGCTGACGCCGTCTGCATGATGGGCCGCTTCATGGCGATGATGCCGGATCTCGACACATTCGCGCCCGTGCTCGGCACATCCGCGGCCTATGGCGGCGCATGGGCGCTGCCCATCGTGTGCCGCTTTCTGGCATTGAGCCGCCGCGCCACCGGTTCCGATTTTCCGCTGATGGGCACGAACGGCATCCGAACCGGTGGCGACGCGCTGCGCATGGCATTATCAGGCGCCTCCGCCGTTGAAATCCTGTCGATCGTCATGCATGACGGCTTTGGCGCGATCGCCCGTATGATCGCCGAAATGGATGACTTTCTCACGCGGCGCGACCTGAATTTCACGGACATCATCGGCCTGACCGCCGACCGCCTCACCGGTTATGATGCCCAACCCGCCGATCCCAACCGCTGGAAAAATTTCGTACCGCCAGAAACCCTCGCGTAAAACTCCAACCCTTGACCGCGCGCGATGAAACTGGCCCGATCGTTCCAACCAGACCGAGGATCCGCCGATGCAGCCCTTCACCCTCAATATTCCCGACCTCGCGATCGCCGATCTGAAGGCGCGCCTCGCCCTCACGCGCTTCCCCGACGCCGCCCCCGGCCATTCCTGGGCTTTTGGCGCCAGCGTCGATTACGTGAAAGACCTTGTCGGCTACTGGAAAGATCAGTTCGACTGGCGGGCGCAGGAAGCCGCGCTCAACGCGTTTCCGCAATTCAAAACGCCGCTGCACGACATCGATCTGCATTATCTGCATGTTCCCGGAGTCGGCCCGAATCCCTACCCGCTGCTGCTGCTGCATGGCTGGCCCGGATCGGTGTTCGAGTTTCTCGACATCATTCCGCGTCTGACCGATCCGGCTCGTTTTGGCGGCGATCCGAAAGACGCGTTCACCGTGATCGCCCCCTCGCTGCCCGGTTATGGGCTGTCATTCAAACCGGGACAGAAACGCTTCACCCTGCAGGACATCGCCGCCTGCGTGCATGATCTGATGACCGAAACGCTCGGGATTAAAAAATTCGCGGTGCAGGGCGGCGATTGGGGCGCGGGCACCGCCTCGTTGATCGGTCAG
>JAYVXQ010000512.1:0-3169 GCA_043785025.1 Acetobacteraceae bacterium | reverse complement strand
TCCGGCGGATTATTGGGGCGCGTTGTATGAAACCGGCATGGGCCAGGCACCCGCGTGGCCGGCGGGCGATGGACGCAAGGTGTTTGGCTATCTCAGCGCCGATCACCCGGCATTCCCGGCGCAAATCGCGGCGTTGAAACGCGCGGGGGTGCCCGCGTTGCTGCACGCGCCGGGTTTGGATGAGGCTCAGGCGGCGGATTTGTCGGGGGCGACGCTGACGGTGTCGGCGCAACCGCTGCATGTCGCGGCGACCCTCGCGGCGTGCGACATCGTGATCGGTCAGGGCGCGGGCCTGATCTCCGCCGCGCTGATCGCCGGTAAGCCCGTGCTGCAACTGCCCGCGCATCTGGAGCAGATCATGACGCTGCATCGTGTCGCCAGTCAGGGCCTTGGTCTTGGCGTTCCGCGTGAGGCCGATGCGGACACGATCCTGGCGATCCTGCGTCGGGTGCTGCATGAGCCCGCGTTCGCCGATAACGCTGGCCGGTTCGCCGCGCATTACGCCGGGTATGCTCCGGCGTTGACGGCCGCCGCGATCGCGGGGTCCTGTAACGCCATTGTAGGCAATGACGTTTTAATTAAAGATTAAAGTCTGAGACAAATCCCCTATGGCGGGATGTGCTGAGATATGATATCGCCTCGCTCACAATTAAGGATTCGCATCAATGTCCGAGATGACGCCAGATCATTATAGCCGTAACCAATTCCGCGCGCGTTTGCTGCTGACCGGTTCCACCCTGGCCCTCGGCGTGGCCATGGCGATCGCGCCGGCGGCGGCGGTGACCATCACCAGCACGTATCAATACACGGTGGGAACGGGATCGACGGTGTCCGCCACGACCTCCAGCGCGCCGACGGATCAACTGCCGAGTGCATCGGACGGTTTGGGCAATTCTGTGTTCGGCCATAATTACGGGTCGGTGAATGGAACGTTTGGCACGCGGTCGTCGGGCGCGGGCGATTTCTCGATCTCGGGCTCCACCGATTACAGCACGGTCCTCACCAATCTGACCGGCGCGCCGCAAACCTACAGCATGAATTTCGTGATTGAGAGCGGCAACCTCAATCTCAACGCCAATGGCGTGGTGGGCTTCTTCAACAGCGCGATTTCGGCGGCGGTCACGCTGACGGGACCGGGTGGAACGACCTCGCCATTCAGCTACAGCGCCAGCCTGTTCCTGCCGTCAGCCAGCACCTCGACGCCACTTTTCGCGGAAAGTGGGGCGGTGTTGAACGCATCGGGGGCGACGTTCGGCACGGGCAGCGGTGATTACAGCTGGTCCGCCTATACCGGCACCGTTTCCCTCGGCACGCTGTTGCCGGGTCAGAGCGAGACGATCGACTATCTGCTGACCTCCGGCGCGTCGGGTCGGAAAAGCACGGTTCTGGGTCAGTTGGTGTCCAGCGTCGTCGCTTATGGCGGCACGACCGACACGACGGTTGGCCGGATCGGCGACCCGAGCACGTTCGCGGGCACGGGCGGGCCGTTCAACATCATCACGGCGTCGTCGGTGCCCGAGCCCGCCAGCATGGTTGTCCTTGGCGCGGGCCTCGCGGGTCTGGCGTTCATGCGCCGCCGCGGTTCGCGCTGACGCCAGGGGTTAACAAGCGTTCCCTGATTTCGGCGGCGGAGGCGCCGGCGGCGCGGAGGGCGGTTAATGTCTCCGCCTTGTCGCGCTTGGCCAGCCGCCGCCCCTGTGCGTCCATCAGCATCTTGTGATGCGCGTAGACCGGCACGGGCCAGCCCATCAGCGCCTGCAGCAACCGGTGCAGATGGGTGGCGTGCCGCAAATCCTCGCCGCGGATGACATGCGTGACGCCTTGCAGTGCGTCGTCATGGGTGACGCACAGATGATAGCTGGCGGGCGTGTCGCGGCGGCCCAGTACGACGTCGCCGAACGCGGCGGGGTCGGCCGCGACGGTGCCCGCGGAGTCCTCGACGAATGTCAGGCCGTCGATCAGCGCGCGCCGCATGTCCAGACGCAGCGCGTGCGGTTGATGCGCCCGCGCCGCCCGTTCGGTGGGGCGCATCGCCCGGCAGGTGCCCGGATAGAGCGGGCCGCCATCCGGACCATGCGGGGCGGCGGTGATCACAGACCGTTGAATATCCGCGCGTGAGCAGAAGCAGGGGTAGATCAGGCCGCGCGCGGTCAGGTTTTCGATGACGGACGCGTAGTCCGCCAGATGCGCGGACTGGACGCGCACGGGCCCGTCCCAATCGAGACCCAACCACGCCAGGTCCCGTTGGATCGCGTCAGCGTATTCCGGGCGGCACCGCGCGGGATCGATATCCTCCAACCGCAGCAGGAATTGCCCGCCGGCCGCCCGCGCGAGGCGCCACGCGGTCAGCGCCGAAAACGCGTGACCCAAATGCAAAAATCCGGTGGGGCTCGGCGCGAATCGCGTGACGATATACATGAAGACGGGAACCAGTTTAGTGCATTTCTGGTGAAACAGGAGCGTATGATGCCGGATGTCCTTCAAGCCGTGCACTGGGGTCCCGCGTCGAAGGGACCGCCCAAACACCTGGTCGTGCTGTGCCACGGTTTGGGCGCGGACGCCTATGATTTGATCGACCTCGCGCCGTCATGGGCTGAGGCAGTACCGGACGCGCTGTTCGCGTCGGTCAACGCGCCGGAGGAGCATTTTTCTGGCTTTGGCCGCCAATGGTGGTCGGTGGTCGACCGGCGGCCCGAGGTCATGGAAGGCGGTGCCCGCCGCGCCGCGGGGTTTCTGACCGACTTTCTCGACACCGAATTGCCGCGATTGGGCCTGCCGCCCGATGCCTATGCGCTGATGGGGTTCAGCCAGGGGGCGATGACGGTGCTGTTCACGGGCCCGCGCCGGCCGGTGGCACCCCGGGTCACGATGGCATTTTCCGGCGCCTTGATCGCGCCCGAGGCATTGGTCTCTGAGGCCCGTAACCGCGCGCCGGTCCTGCTGGTGCATGGGGAGGCGGATGGCCAGGTGCCCGTCGACCGGTCCCGCGAGGCCGAGGCGGCTTTGACCGCCGCCGGATTTCCGGTGGAGGCGTGTTATATTCCGAATCTGGGCCATGGCATCGACGAGACGGGCATCGCGCTGGCGGCGCTGACGTTGCGGAAGGCGTTTGTGTGAGTGGCGTCGGCGGGATTGGAAGCATCAGGGTTCCACCAGGAGGGCGCCGCCG
>JAYVXQ010000511.1:0-3169 GCA_043785025.1 Acetobacteraceae bacterium | reverse complement strand
ATCGGGGTCCCCCCTCTCGCGCCGGAGACCCATGACCGACTACGCCGAACCGTCCACGGTGGACCCGCGCCACGGCATTGGCGTGGATTTCGCGCGGTCAGGGCAGCCGTGGCCGGAGCTCGGGCTGGCGGGGTTTTTCCTGTTCACCGCCTTTCTTTTCGGCACCATCGTGTTCTTTTTCGCTCAGATCGCGGTCCAGGCGCTTTGCTCTTTGGGCGTTTTGCCGGGGGAGCCGACGCATGCGCATGCCGCCGTGCCGGCGCAGATCGCGACGGCGTTGTGTGTGATCGGTCTGACGTTGGGGCGGGATCGGTTCGTCGGGTGGGATAGTGGTTGGGACATGGGGTCCGCGCGGCGCTGGGTTTGGCCGGTCGTCACGATGACGGTGTTGGCGATCGGGTCGGCGGCGATTGGGACGGATGGTGTGGGCCTGGACAGCGTGGGTTTCGCGGCGCGCGCGGGTCCGATTTGGCTGACGCTTATTCTGTTCAAGGCGGTCGTGCTGGCGCCGGTGGCGGAGGAGTTGTTTTTTCGCGGCTGGCTGTGGGCCGCGTTGCGCCCGGTCTGGGGGGTGTGGCCGGCGGCGTTGTGCACGGCCGTGCCATGGGTTTTGTCGCAAGCGGGGGATAGTCCACGCGCGTTATGGTTCGCCGTTCCCGCCGCGATTATTCTGTCAGTGCAACGGCATCGATTGGGCTCGGCATGGGGCACCGTCGCGACACATATGACGTATCAGACGGTGCTGGCGATGAGTGGATTGTTGTTCGCGCTGTATGGCTAGCGCGGTTTCCGATCGCGTTGGCTCACGGAACCCGCTCTCACTCTTTGTTTTGGCGAGCATCTTAATGCGATCAGGTGGGGCGACCGGATCGAATGATGCTCTAACTTTGTGTTTTGGCGAGCATCTTAATTCGATCAGGTGGGGCCACCGGATCGAATGATGCTCTAAGCCTCTGGGCGCGCGTTCGCCACGGCGGGGAAAAATCGGTAGGATCGAACCTCAGACCACGGACCGTCCACGGCCATGAGCGACACGCCACAAGCCGACGAAAAATTGGGAGGGATCTTCAGTATCAGCGGCCGTCACTGGCTGATCCTGCTGATGGTGCAGCTTTCGAATTTATTGTTCGGCATGACGATCACCCTGGCCAACGTCGTGCTGCCGCAGATCCGGGGGGCGTTGTCGGCGACTCAGGATGAAATTTCCTGGGTTATCACCCTGAATCTGGTGGCGACGGCGGTGGCGACGCCGATGACGCATTGGCTGGCCTCGCGGTTGGGGTGGCGGACGCTGATGTTCGCGACGGTGGCGGGGTTCGTGATGTCCTCCTTCCTGTGCGCGACGGCGTATAGTCTGGAGGCGTTGATCCTGTACCGCGTGCTGCAAGGCGTGTTCGGGGCGCCGATCATGCCGATGGGTCAGGCGATTTTGCTGGCGACGTTTCCGCGGCATTTGCAGCCGACGGCGCTGGTGATCTGGGGGATCGGGGCGGTGTTCGGGCCGGTTCTGGGGCCGGTGATCGGGACCGTGGTGACCGAGATCTATGATTGGCGCGCGGCGTTTCTGATCATCGTGCCGCCGGGGATTTGCGCGCTGGTCTGCATCTGGTTCGCGCTGCGCGGGATGAATGAGCGGGCGCGGATCCGGCTGGACTGGACGGGGTTTCTCACGCTGTCGGGCGCGATCGTGGCGGTGCAGTTGATCCTGGATCGCGGGCAGCGGATGGATTGGTTCGACTCGCAGGCTCTGGTGATGATCGGGTTTGGCGGCGCGTTGTGTTTGTGGATGTTCGTCGCGCATTGTCTGACGGCATCGCAACCGTTTCTCAATCCGCGGCTGTTCCTGGATCGTAATTTCAGCATCGGCATCGCGATCGCGTTCGTGATGGGGATGTTGAGTTTCACCTCGTTGACCTTGTTCCCGAGTTTGCTGCATGATTTGCGCGGCTATCCGGACAATGTGATCGGATCGCTGGTCGCGGCGCGGGGCATTGGCAATTGGCTGGCGTTTCTGGTGATCGTGCCGTTCACGCGGGTGGCCCCTCGTGTCGCGATCGCGACGGGGCTGGCGATCCAGGCGTTCTCGGCGCTGACGATGGCGCAGTTCGACATTAACCTGACGTTCTTCGACGTGTTCTGGACCAATTTGCTGCAAGGCTTCGGACAGAGCATCACGTTCACGCCGATGACGGTGATGGCGTTTTCGACGCTGCCGCGTACGCAGGCGACCGAGGGCTCGGCGATTTTCACGCTGCTGCGGAATTTCGGCTCCAGCCTGTTCATTTCGCTGACGGTGCTGGTGCTGGTGCGGTCGACCTCAGTCAATTACGCGCGGATGACGGAGTTCGTGAACCCCTATAACCGGTCGCTGCAGGTGCCGGAATTTCCGTCGGCGTGGAGTTTGGATACGCTGACGGGACTGAGCCGATTGTCCAATGAGTTGCAGCGCCAGGCGGCGATGATCGGATATGTCAACGCGTTCTATTTGATGGGGTTCACGGCGCTGGTGGCGGTGCCGCTGGCGGCGTTGTTGCGCCGGGCGCCGAAGGCGGCGTGATGGACGCCGATCGCCGAAGGTGGCGTGATGGAGGGGAGTGGGACGATGACGCCTTCGGTGGACGCGGATCGGTTGTGGCGATCGATCATGGATATGGCGGCGATCGGTCCGACACCGGAAGGAGGCAGCCGGCGGCTGGCGCTGTCGCGCGACGATATCGCGGCGCGGGATGTGTTGCTGTCATGGACTGAACCGTTGGGTTTGGCGATGGAGCGGGATGGGATCGGCAATATGTTCCTCCGCCGTGCCGGGACGGCGGCTTCGGCGAAGGCGGTCGCGTTTGGCAGTCATTTGGACACGGTGCCGACGGGCGGGCGGTTTGACGGGGTGTTCGGCGTGCTCGCGGGGTTGGAGGTGATGCGGGTGCTGCATGATCATGGGATTCGGACGGCGGCGCCGTTGGAGTTGGTGAACTGGACGAATGAGGAAGGCAGCCGGTTCCGGCCCGCGATGATGGGCAGCCGGGTGTTCGCGGGCGATCTGGATTTGGCGGCGGCGCTGGCGACGGCGGATGACGATGGGGTGACGGTGGCGGCGGCTTTGGCGGCGTCTGGACAGGCGGGAACGGCGGCGCTGGGTCGGCGGGATTGGGCGTGTTGGCTGGAGGCGCAT
>JAYVXQ010000510.1:0-3171 GCA_043785025.1 Acetobacteraceae bacterium | reverse complement strand
TCGCCAGATCCATGAACAAATCCGGCACCATCCAGGATTTGCCGATATGTCCGGTCCAGGATTAACCCCAGGCCTGAACGCTGGATCCCTGCGGAAACCATCCGAGATGAAAGGGCCGTGCCGGCATCAGCGCGCTCCGTCGCCAATGGTCTATATCAAACAATTCAAGCCTCGTGCCGCCCCAGGGCCCACTGGACGGCCCAATTTTCGCATGGACCATCCCCACCCCCTTCAACCCGGAGACCACGATGAACGACGCCAAAACCGCCCTCGGCCTCAAAATCCGCGCCCTCAAAAAGAAGAAAAAATGGACATGGGCTGATATCGCCGGAAAACTCGGGCACGCGCCGGTCTGGACCACCGCCGCCTGCCTCGGCCAAATGTCGATGACGCCCGAGACCGCCGAGAAAGCCGGTGTCCTGTTCGGCCTGACCGAGGATGAAATCGAAGTGCTGCAAGAAGCCCCCTATCGCGGCAGCCTGCCCACCGCCGTCCCCACCGATCCGTTGATTTATCGTTTCTACGAACTGATCCAGGTCTACGGCACCACCTGGAAAGACATGATCCATGAGGAATTCGGCGACGGCATCATGAGCGCGATCGATTTCGACATGACGATGGAGCGTGTGCCCGATCAGAAAGGCGACCGCGTCAAACTGACCATGATCGGAAAATTCCTGCCCTATAAACGCTACTAACCCGAGCAATTTCATCCGTGGCGCGGCGCCACGGATGAAATTGTCTATAATTCACGCGTTTGCCTATAAAACATCCGCCACCACACCGCTTCCACCCGATCCCAGCCCATTCGCGTTGGTACGAAAATCGCAACCTCCGATTAAAATCGGGAGACGCGTCCGCCGCGCAAAGGCGAACGAGCGATGACAGCGATCCTGGCTCAACCCGAGCCCATCCGTCTGAGCCACACGAGCCTGTTCCGGCGCCCCTCACCCGCGATCGTCATCGGAGTTGGTCTCGCTCTCCCCCGCGATCCTGTTCCTCATCGTCTTTCTGCTGCTGCCGTCCGGACGCCTCATCATCGACGGGTTCTTAACCCAGGACGCGAAAGGACGCCTGGGCGCGCCGGCCACGCTCGAGCATTACGCCCATTTTCTGGGCACCTCGCTTTACGCCGATTTGCCAGCGCTTCAAACTGGCGACCACGTCGCGCGCCAAAACGGGGGTGCCGTCGTGAAACCGCAACCCCTCCCGCAACGTCAATGTCCAGGTCAGCCCATCCGGTTCGGTGGTATACCCCGCCAGCATTCGCGGCCGCGCGACACCCGCGTCATCCATCGCGAACAGCGTGTCGTACATCATCATCACGTGGTTGTGCGTGACAAACGCTCTGACCGCCGGATCGATCAAAGCCAGATCGGCGTACGGCACGAATTTCAATGTCGTGAGCCCCACGGCACGCACCAGCGCCGGTCGCTCCCATCAATGTCCGACGCCGCATCGATACGCTCCGGTTTTTCAAATCGCGGGAAAGAGATGTTTCACCGCGGTCGCGCATGCCGGCGCCGCGACATGGCACGCGACCTCCTGACCCGCGCTCAACGCCCGTAACGCGGGGTCCATCGCCAACGCGCGCGCGATGCCGATGCGCTGGCGCTGTCCACCAGACAATTCATGCGGAAACCGATTCAGATATTGCGCGTCGACGCCGACCTGACCCAACAATGCCGCCACCCGTCCGGCCCGCGCGGCGCGTGGCACCCCATGCGCCGCCAGCGCCTCACGCGCTGGTGTCCACCATGATCATCGCCGATGAAACCGACGCCGCCGCGCTGGCGAAATGGCGATCCTACGCGAACATCGCCCGCATGCTCGACGAGTTATCGACCGTCCCCGGCGTCGAGGGCGCGATGCTCACCTTCGACGATTTCGTCACCGGCATGGAACAATTCGGCACCAGGATCCAGCCGCTGATGCGCTGCCGGGAAAAAATCGCGCTGGCGGCTGAGTAAATCCGTCAGCATGCGAGCAGATGATCCCTCAGTTTCACATGCTCGTATTTCTTCCGGACCACGCCCAATGATTGCAAAGCGGGCACCAGACCGTCAACGATCTCGCAGATGTAACGGCGCGTGAACTCGGGATCGGTGACCAGGAACCCGTCGCCGCCAACCTCGTCCATGATCTCCGGCATTTGCCGCGCGACGCGGTCCGGCGTGCCCACCAAATCGGCATCGCGGATCGACCGTCTTGCCTGAATGATCTCGCGCGGCGTGCGCCCCGAATATTGCGCCGCCACGGTCTGATGTCCGTTGGAGGTTAAAGCGGGCAGCGGTTGATCCAGATCATATTTCGAAAAATCGATCCCGGTCAGCCGCGGCATAGGTGCCAAATAAAAATCCAGATGCGTCGTGGCTTCCTCGATCCGCGCTTGTTTACGTCGATCAGCCGTCTCCTGAAATTCATCGACGATCGGGGCAACCAGAAACAACACCTTAATATCGTCCGGACTCCTTCCAAACCCCATCGCCTGGGCCCGGATATCTTCGCGAAACGCCTTCATCGCCGGCACAGAGTTCGCCGAGGAAATAATCGTCTCCGCCCACCGCGCCGCGAAGGTCCGGCCCGGATCCGCCCGCCTGACAAATCACCGGATGACCCTGCGGCGAACGCGGTCCCGACAACGGCCCGCGCGAGCGAAAATATTTGCCCTCGAAATGCACCGGATTGACCTTCTCCGGATGGGCGAAAATCTCCCGCTCGCGATCGATCACCATCGCGTCCGCGTCCCACGAATCCCACAGCTTCTGAACCAGCTCCACATACTCATCCGCCATGTCATAGCGCTGATCATGCGGAAATTGCTTGTCGAGTCCGAAATTCCGCGCCCCGCCATCATTGCTGCCGGTCACCAAATTCCAGCCGGAGCGCCCGTCGCTAACATGATCCAGCGTATTGGTCAGCCGCGCGAGCATGTACGGATTATACTCGGTCGTCGATAACGTCGTGACGATACCAATCCGTGACGTCGCCTGGATCATGAAGGGTGCCAGCACCGAGGGATCGAGCTTCGGCGAATCGACCGCGTAGCGCACATAAGCGTCGTGCGAATTTTGATATACCTGGGTTTCGGAGAAATCCGGGTATACGCGCCCAGGGTTGGTGTGGCGGCGGGCGCAAAACCAAAAGGATACCCGGATTTCGGAGAGATCC
>JAYVXQ010000509.1:0-10261 GCA_043785025.1 Acetobacteraceae bacterium | reverse complement strand
AGGGGTGGTGACGGCGTGCGCCAGTTGTGCGGCGGCCTGGGCCTGGAACAGTTTTTTCGCAATGGATTCACCCGGTGCTGGTTTGGTCGCACGATCCTCGCGTAACGCGGCAAGGCCGCTCGCCGTGGTCGGCGGATCGTCCAGATGGATGGGGTCTGGCTGCCGAAGCTGGTTCAAGAGCCAGGCGTTCGGATCGGACGGCAGCGGCTCGTTGCCCCGGCGGCCAAGTCCGAATCGCACGAGAGCGTGGGCGGTTCGCGTGTCCATGCCAGATTTGATAGCGGGCGATCTTGTATCACAGTGTGATAAAGCGTCCCCGATCTGTCGTTGCGGGCCGCGAAGCAAGGCGGCGATCCGCGAACCGATGCCCATGACCCCGGGGATTGCCGCCGCTGTTGTCCCTGGCAGTATCAAATCGCGGCCTAGCCATGCGCGCAAAATCGGAATTCGCCCTTGCAAAACCGCGCGCACTGTCGCATTTCCCGCACCACATAACCGGTCGAGGGTTCGATCGGCACCATGGGCGGGCGCGCGGGGGTGGTCCCCGGATCCAGCGATGGGTCACGCGCCCTTTCTGATATGCCCGCCCGTTTGCTTGTTGATGGAGGTTTGCCGTGTCTGTTACGCCGCTCGATAGGATCAGAAACATCGGGATTACCGCGCATATCGATGCCGGTAAGACCACGACGACGGAGCGGATTCTGTATTACACGGGTGTGTCTCACCGCATCGGTGAGGTCCATGACGGCAACACCACGACCGATTACATGGACCAGGAGCGGGAGCGTGGGATCACCATCACCTCCGCCGCTGTGACGTGCGAGTGGAAAGAACACCGCATCAATATCATCGACACACCCGGCCACATCGATTTCAACATCGAAGTGAACCGCAGCCTGCGCGTGCTTGATGGCGCCATCTTCATCATCGAGGGCGTTGCCGGCGTGCAGCCGCAGTCCGAGACCAACTGGCGTCTGGCCGACCGTTACAACGTGCCGCGCGTCATCTTCATCAACAAGCTGGATCGCACCGGCGCCGATTTCTATCGCGCTTTCGATACCTTGAAAGAGAAGCTGGACATTATCGCACTGCCCCTGCAGTTGCCGATCGGTGTGGAAGATCAATTCCTGGGCGTCGTCGATCTCGTTGAGATGAAGGCGATCATCTGGGAAGGCGGCGAGCTGGGCGCGAAGTACCACGACGAGGCCATTCCCGACGATATGCAGGAATTGGTCGCCGGGCACCGCCAGACTTTGCTGGATACCGCCCTGTCGGTCGATGAGAAGGCGATGGAGGAATATTTCGACAAGGGCGACGTCTCGGTTGAGACCCTGAAGCGCTGCATTAAGCGGGGCACGATCGACGGCACGTTCCGTCCGGTGCTGTGCGGCACGGCATTCAAGAACAAGGGCGTGCAGCCTTTGCTCGACTCGGTGATCGACTATCTGCCGTCCCCCGTCGATGTCCCCGGCATCGCCGTGGCCGTTGAGGAAGGTGACGACGAGAACACCATCGCCAACCGCCGCCGGATCAAGGCCGACTCGAAGGCGCCGTTTGCCGGCCTCGCGTTCAAGATCATCAACGATAAGTATGGCACTCTGACATTCGTGCGCGTCTACGCCGGCACGTTGAAGACCGGCGACACGGTGATGAACACGACGAAGGATCACAAGGAGCGCATCGGGCGGATGTTCCAGATGCACGCCGACAAGCGCGCCGAGATCAAGGAAGTCGGCGCCGGTGACATCGCCGCGTTCGTCGGCCTGAAGGACACCGGCACCGGCGACACCCTGGCCTCCTCTGACGATCCGGTGGTGCTGGAGCGGATGGCGTTCCCGGTCCCCGTCATCGACATCTCGGTCGAGCCGCGCACCAAGGAAGCCGTCGAGAAAATGACCCTTGGCTTGCAGAAGCTGGCGGGTGAAGATCCGTCCCTGCGTCTGAAAACCGATCAGGAGACGGGTCAGACCATTCTGTCGGGCATGGGTGAGCTGCATCTGGAGATCATCATCGACCGTCTCCGCCGCGAATATGGCGTGGATTGCGCGATCGGCGCGCCCCAGGTGGCGTACCGCGAAACGATCTCCAAGGCGCATACCGAAACCTATACTCACAAGAAGCAGTCCGGCGGGTCCGGTCAGTACGCCGAGGTGAAGATTATCTTCGAGCCGCAGGAGCGCAACGCGGGCGTGGCGTTTGAGAACAAGGTCGTCGGCGGCTCGGTGCCGAAGGAATACATCCCCGCCGTCGAAAAGGGCATCCGGATCCAGGCCGATACCGGCGTGCTGGCCGGGTTCCCGACGGTGGACTTCAAATACACGCTGATCGACGGCAAGTATCATGACGTCGATTCATCGGCTCTGGCGTTCGAGATCGCGGCGAAAGCGTGCTTCCGCGAAGGCATGAAGAAAGCCAGCCCGATCATCCTGGAGCCGATCATGGACGTGGAAGTGACCACGCCGCAGGATCACGTCGGCGACGTCGTCGGCGATCTCAATCGGCGCCGCGGGGTGATCCAAAATCAGGAGAGTTCGGGGTCGACGATCCTGGTGCGGGCGCAGGTGCCGTTGAAGGAGATGTTTGGATATATCTCGCATTTACGCAGCATGACGAAGGGACGGGCGTCGTTCACGATGCAGTTCCATCATTACGATCCCGTGCCGCGCAATGTGGCGGATGAGATCATGAAGAAGAGCGCTTAATTTCGGGGATTTGCCCCGGAGCCCCACCAGGGAGCTCTGCTCCCTGGACCACCGGCTTTTTGGGCCGTTTCTGGATGGGGGCCATCTCGGACATTGCCATGTCCTGAACAGCCCCCATCCAGAAACGGCCCAAACCATAGGGATCCAAGAGCTACCGCGCTCGGTGGAGGTCCAGGAGGCAACGCCTCCTGGTGGGGCTCTGGGCGAAGCCCCGCAATTGAACCCAACCCTCATCCCCTCCATACTTCCCCCCGTCCGACTGGGGGAAGCCATGTCATCCTTATTCGATCTCACCGGCAAGGTCGCCATCATCACCGGCTCCACCAAAGGCATCGGGCTCGCGATCGCGACCCGCATGGCCGAGCACGGCGCAACCGTCGTCGTCTCCAGCCGCCGCCGTGACGCGTGCGAGGCCGTCGCGAAGACCATCACCGCCGCGGGCGGTAAAGCCGTCGTTATCCCCTGCCATGTCGGGCGCAAGGAAGAATTGCAGGCGCTGGTCGACACGACCCTGGTGCAATGCGGCGGCATCGATATCGTCGTCAGCAACGCCGCGGTAAACCCCTATCTGGGGCCGCAGGCAGGCGCCTCGGACGACGCGTATGAGCGGGTGATGGGCACCAATGTCCGCTCGAACTTCTGGCTGTCGAACATGACCTGCCCGCATCTCGCGGCGCGCGGCGGCGGCAGTTACATCATCATCTCCTCGATCGGTGGGCTGATCGGCAGCGCGGCGTTGGGCCTGTATGGGATTTCCAAGGCCGCCGACATCGCCATCATCCGCAACATCGCCGTGGAATGGGGGCCGAAAAACGTGCGCGCCAACGCCATCGCGCCCGGCCTCGTGCGCACCGACTTCGCCCGCGCCTTGTGGGACGATCCCGTGCGCTACAAGAAAACCGTGCGCGACGCGCCGTTGGGCCGGATCGGCGAGCCCGATGAAATCGCCGGAGCCGCCATATTCCTCGCCTCCGCGGCGGGAAGTTTCACCACCGGTCACACGCTGGTGATCGATGGCGGACGAATGGCCGGCGCGCCGTTGCAACCGGACGATTAGACCAATGCCGGATCGGAACGATCCGCTGGCGGGATTTCGCGACCGGTTCGTTTTGCCGGACGGCGTCATCTACCTCGACGGCAATTCCCTGGGCCCCCTGCCCCGAGCCGCGGCGGCGCGGATCGCCGATGTGGTGGCGCGGGAATGGGGGCGGTCATTGATCCGCGCATGGAACGATCACGGATGGATCGATCTCGCACCCAGGGTCGGCGAAAAGATCGGGCGGTTGATCGGCGCCGAGGCGGGCGGAACGATCGTCGCGGATTCGACCTCGATCAACCTGTTCAAATGTCTCGGCGCGGCGTTGGCGCTGCGGCCGGATCGGCGGGTGATCCTGACCGAGACGGGGAATTTCCCAACCGATATCTATATCGCGGGCTGCACATCCGGCGTCGTGCGCGTGGTCGACGATCCGGTGGCGGCGTTGAATGACGAGGTCGCCGTGCTGATGTTGACACATGTGAATTACCGCACCGGCGCGATGCATGATTTACCGGCGGTGACGGCGGCGGCGCATCGGGCGGGGGCCCTGGTGGTGTGGGATTTGTCGCACTCGGCGGGGGCGATGCCGCTGCACCTGGCCCGCGATGGCGCCGATTTCGCGGTCGGCTGCGGCTACAAATATCTGAACGGCGGTCCGGGCGCACCCGCGTTCCTGTCGGTCGCGACGCCACATCGCGAACGCGTCCGCTTCCCTCTGACCGGCTGGTTGGGCCACGCCGATCCGTTCGCCTTCGAACCGTCATTCCGCCAGGCGGCGGGCGTCGCGGGGGCGGTGGTGGGCACACCGCCGATCCTGAGCCTCGCCGCGCTGGAGGTCGGAGTGGATCTGATGCTGGAAGCGCCGATGGATGCCGTGCGCGCGAAATCCATCGCTTTATCCCAACAATTTCTGTCGTCGATGACAGCGCGTGGCTTCGTGTCATTATCGCCGGAAGATCCAAAGCGGCGCGGCAGTCAGGTGTCGTTCGCCCATCCCAACGGATATCCGATCATGCGCGCATTGATCGACCGGGGTGTGATCGGGGATTTCCGGGCACCGGATGTCATGCGTTTCGGATTCGCGCCGCTGTTTCTGCGCCATCGCGATGTCAGTGACGCCATCGCGATCCTGGACGATGTCATGGCGACCGAGGCATGGCGCGATCCACGCTTTCAGGAGAGGCATCCCGTGACATGAGCCTGTTCAACACCAAAGATTTCGCCATCCCGGATGGCGTGAGCCATGTCTGCGCGGGCGGGGAAACCGCGTGTTTGCGCCGGCACGACGCGGCTTTGTCACGCTATTTGCGCGATAAAAGCACAGGCATGGCGGGCCGCGACGCACAGGAAGCCGAGATCGCTCGCGCCCGTGCCGGTGCGGCGCGTCTGTTCAGTGTCGACGCCGGATCGATCGGGTTCGTGTCCAACGTCGCCGAGGGCGTCGCCATGGTCGCCGAGAGCCTGGTTTTCGCCGACGGCGACAACATCGTGATCGACGCGCATGAATATCCATCGGTCGTGGGCTCGTTCCTGTCGCGGGTGTCGATCCGCCAGGCGCGCGGCACGGCGGCGGACCGGTTCGATGCACTGGTCGATGCGCGCACGCGCGTGATCGCCGTCAGTTACGTGTCATATTTAACCGGCGAGCGGTTCGATCTGACTGCGTTACGGGAGTTGGCGGATCGTGTCGGGGCGTTGTTGATCGTCGATTACACCCAGGCGGCGGGATACGCGCCGATCGACGCCTGCATCGCCGATTTCGCGTTTTCCGCCTGTTATAAATGGATATTGGGCATCACCGGCGTCGCGATCGCCTACTGGAATCGCGCGCGCCAACCCGCCTGGACTCCCATCAGCGCCGGTTGGTATTCGTTCGCGCCGGGGTCTCGGGGGTATGATACGCCGCCGCCGTTGCGGGACGACGCGATGCGCTTCACCCGCGGCAATCCCGCGCATGCGCCGATTTACGTGCTGGCGGAGGCGTTGGATTATCTCGCGTGTTATGACATGCGCGCGATTCAGGCGCATGTGCAAACGCTGACGGCCGCGTTGCTGGACCGCCTGGATTCGTTACAAATTCCGGTAATGACCCCGCGCGATCCCGCCCGCCACGGAGCGAGCGTCTGCGTGCCGTCGGATCGGGCGCAGGCGATCGTCAACGCGATGGCGGCGCGTGGCGTGCTGGTGTGGAACGGTCAAAGCCGGGTGCGGATCAGTTTCCACGGCTATAATGACGAGCGGGACGTCGACCGGGTGATCGACGCCCTGCGTTCGTCCCTGAGATGATCAGCCGTTTTTCGCTTTATTGTCCAAAGCCTCGGTCAGCCGTTGCGGATCGACGGCGACTTTCACTCCCGCCCGTTCCGTTTGCAGAACCATGATCGCGCGGGAATCCCGATGACCCCAGCCGCGATTAAGCCCTTCGGATAAATCCGCCAGCGCCAAATTCGCCAACCGCATGGGAACATTCAGTTCGCGGCCCAGAGCGGTCGCGAGCGAGACGTCCTTGTGCGCGAGGCGCAAGGCGAAAGCGGCGGGTTCGTACTTATCCGGCAGAAACTGATCGGTCATCGAATCGAACGCGCCGCGCCGCCCGATGGCCCCCTGGCGCACCGCTTCCCAGATCGCCAGCGGCTCGATTCCGGCTTTAACGCCCATGCTGAAGACCTCGGCCGCCGCCGCGGTGGCGATATAACCGTAACAATTATGCACCAGTTTCGCGACCGAACCGGCGCCGATCGGGCCGATATACCGGGCCTGGTCGCCGATCGCCGACAGCACCGGGAACCATTTTTCGAACACGTCCTGATCGCCGCCACACCAGATCGCGAGCTTGCCGGTCTCAGCGCCCTTGGGACCCCCGCTGACCGGCGCGTCAAACAAATGGGCGCCCTTCTTCGCGTATGCCTCGTGCGCCTTGCGGACCGTGGTGGGGGAGTTGGTGGTGAGGTCGAAATACGCCGCGTCTTTCCGGATCGTCGACAGCAAGCCATTGGAACCGAAGGAGACAGCGTCGAATTCCACCGGGCCGGGCAGCGAGGAAAAGATCACATCGCATTCAGCCGCGACGGCGGCGGGCGAGTCAGCCCAGACCGCGCCGTTTTTGATATGCGGCGCGGCCGCTTCCTTGCGCATGTCATGCACAATGACTGTATGGCCATCCTTCTGGATGCCCTTTTGCAAATTGGCGGACATATGGGCACCCATGGTACCCAATCCGATGAAACCGGCTTTCATGAATATTCCTCAGGGATTCGCGGCGAAGATGTCTTTGGCGATGTTGGCGGCGGTCATCGACGCGGGCCATCCGGAATAAAACGCGAGATGCGTGATCATTTCGGAAATCTCGTCTTTGGTGACGCCGTTATCCAGCGCGCGTTGCAAATGCCCCTTCAATTGCTCGGGCCGATAGGTCGCGATCAGCGTCGCGCAAACGATCAGGCTGCGGTCGCGCTTCGATAAATTGGGCCGTTCCCAGACATCGCCGAACAAAACTTTCTCGGTCAGGTCGATCATCTTGGGGACGGTATCGCGTACGGCGTCGCGGGACGCGGATGCCGGTGTGGCCATGGTTTCCTCCTGGAGCGTTTGACGGTCCCATTGCACACCAACTCGGTTTGGCTGTCCAATCGGATTTTCAGGGAGATCGGAATTATGGACGATGCGGGAAAAGTCGCGCTGGTCACCGGCAGCGCGCTGAACATCGGGCGGGCGATCGCGCTGGCTTTGGCGGCTGACGGATATCGCATCATGACCACGGCGCGGCAGTCCGAGGATGACGCGAAGGAAACCGCGCGTCTTGTGCGCGAAGCCGGGTCAGACGCGGACACGCATCTGGCGGATATTTCCGAGCACGCCGCGGCCGTGGGCCTCGTTGAGGCGACAGTGAAACGATTCGGCCGCCTGGATGTTCTGGTCAACAACGCATCGATCCGGCGCCAGACCAAATTTCTGGAAATGACGGCCTCGGAATGGCGCGAGATCATGGGCACGACGATCGATGGTGCGTTTTATTGCGCCCATGCCGCCGCGCCACACCTCATCGCCGCTGGCGGCGGGACCATTATTAATCTGGGTGGGATCTCGTCCCATGTCGGGGCCATGGGAAGGGTGCATGCGATCACCGCGAAGGCGGGCATGACCGGATTGACGCGCGCTTTGTCGAAGGAACTCGCGCCGCACAACATCACCGTCAACACGGTCGTTCCGGGATCGATCGAAACTGTGCGCGGGTTCGCCGCCGGCGGCAATCATGGGCGCGCGTCCCTGCCCGACAGCCCATTGGGACGGCGCGGACGGCCGGAGGAAGTCGCCGCGATGGTGCGGTTTTTATGCTCGGACGAAGCGCGCTACATCACCGGTCAGGCGATCCACGTGAACGGCGGCGCCTTCGTCACATAGTCATACCAATGGCCCAAAATGATGACTCTCCCATCATGTCCGCGCGTTGGTATGGCGCGCCGGGTTGTTGGTGTGGACGGCCCCACGGCATCGCGTGCCAGAATTGGTGGTTGTCACCAAACCAAGACCGGAGCCGTCCATGACCCAGTATAAACGCATCGCCATCGACACGTCCAAATCCGTCTTCACGCTGCATGGCATTGATCATCACGATCAGCCAATCCTACGCACCAACCTGCGCCGCGCGCAGATGCATGTGTTCTTCAAAAAACTCCCCCCCCACCGAGTTCGCCATGGAAGCCTGTGGCGGCTCCCATTATTGGGCGCGCGAACTGACCAGGCTCGGTCACAAGGTCCGTCTCATTCCGCCGCAATATGTCAAACCTTATGTCAAACGCGGCAAAAATGACCGCAATGACCCCGAGGCCATCTGCGAGGCCGCCGGGCGTCCCGGCATGCATTTCGTGCCAGTCCAAACGGTAACGCAACAAGTCCAGGGAATGGTGTTGAAGGAGCGCGAGACGCCGGTGGATCAGCGGACCCGGCTGGTCAACACCTTCCGCGGTCATGCCTCCGAATTCGGCGTGATCGCCGCCAAGGGGCCTGGCAAGATCAATACGTTGCGGATTGCTATTGAACAAGACGATGCCATTCCCGCCGAGGCCAAGGAAATGTTCGCCCTTTTGGGTCAGGAGATCGAGGAACTCGACGCGAAGATCGAGCAGACCGATAAAAAACTGACCGCCGCGCACAAAGCCAATCCCGTCAGCAAGCTGCTGGCCACCGCCCCCGGCATCGGCCCGATCACCGCGTTGACGCTGGCGATCGAGATCGATCCGGGTGTGTTCCAGTCAGGCCGCCATCTCGCCGCCTGGGCCGGATTGACCCCGAAAGAACACTCGACGGGCGGCAAACAGCGGATGGGCGGCATCAGCCGGGCGGGAAACAAACGGCTGCGCTCTTTGCTGGTCAATGGCGCCACCGCGGTGATCCAGGCCGCATGAAGCCGGGCGGCAAACAGATGACCGGATGGTAGCGCGCCTTGCTGCTGCGTAAGCCGCGCAAACTCGCCGCTCTGGCGCTCGCCAACAAAATGGCCCGCATCGCCTGGGCGATGATGACCACGGGTGAGGCTTACCGCCGTCCGGCGGTGACCGCATTGGCGGTTCCGGCATGACCGAGGTTTCGTCACGTAACGCTGTGGAGTGGAAACCATGCCTCATCCATTGAACGGTGAAACCGCGATGACCGGCGCCGAACGCCAGGCCCGCTATCGCGCCGCGCGCATGCAAGGCAAGCCAGTGATCCGCACACACCGTCCGGCCGATCGCCGCGGCCGGGCGCGACGCTGGATTGACCATCGCGACGGGCTGGTGGCATCGCAGGCCGAATATGCTGACTGGCTGGAGAGGTTGCCCGACAATCAACAAGACAGTGCTTTGGCCGAGGCGTTACGGGCAGTCGTCGATCTCGATCTGTCCGAACTGCTGGCGATCGAGCCGCCACGCGGCTTTGGCCGTGATTGAACAGCGAGATGGCCTGTACGGCATGGGCCACGATAACGCGTGGCGGGCAGACCGGTCTCGACCGGTTCCCGCGCCGGCGACGCGTTGATGCCAGGATGGAAGAGCGGAACGAGATGACCATCGGTCGAACCGAGGATCCGGAAAACCCGAACCCGCCAATGGCTTTCGAAGCCGCTGGGTTGTTTGGGACCGGATCGCGGACCCCATCTGGGCCAGCGGCGTGTGCGTCGCGTCAACAGGCCGGACACATGATCGCTGTCGAACTGGTTGTCAGATTTCTCGATTGTGCTCTTGTATCCAGGGGGCCGTCCACACGTGGCGGGCGGCGGCGCGCGAAACCAACGAGGATACCGGCGGTCGTTGGCCCATCGACGATGGGTCAACATTAGAGCGGTTTCCGATTGCGTTGGCTCAGGGAACCCGTAACTGGGGCAAAAGTGTGGGCACCACCAGACTTTTCCCTTGCACCGATACGGCGCCGTGGACTCTCTGCTTGATGTGCCGCCGCCCGCCCTTTCCGCGCTGAGCCGTCCAGAGCTTGAAGCTCTGCTGCTGAACCTGTTCGGCGAAGTCGCCGCCCTGAAGCAGATCGC
>JAYVXQ010000508.1:0-3173 GCA_043785025.1 Acetobacteraceae bacterium | reverse complement strand
CGATCGGCACGGTCGCGTAGCGCGGCATTTCGCGGATCTGGCGGCAGGCCTCGTTGCCCTCCATGCGCGGCATGCGCAAATCCAGCAGCACGAGGCTGGCCAGCGTGTGGGCGGCCAGCTCCACCGCCTCGATCCCATCGTTACACAGCAGAAGCGTACGGTTGCGCTGAAACAGCATCGTGCGCAGCAGGCCGCGCATCATCGAATCGTTGTCGGCGATGATGAGGGTTTCCTCGTCCATGCGCGCGATATGCTCCCCATCTGGCGTCACTACACGAGGGCCATGCTACTCTGGGCCGGTTAACAGGACGCTAACGCGGGCCGTCATGAGCGGGAGAGAATCGATGTCAGAGGCGCCATTCGATCAGGCGGCGTGGTTGGGCCGGATCGGGTACGACGGACCGCGGGCGCCGACGCTTGCGGTGTTGCGGGGGGTGGTCGCGGCGCAGAGCGGGACGATCCCGTTCGAGAACCTGGACGTGCTGTTGGGGCGGGTGCCGCGGTTGGATGGGGCGTCGTTGCAACGCAAGCTGGTCGACGAGCAGCGCGGCGGTTATTGCTTCGAGATCAACGCCTTGCTGCGCATGGGCCTCGTCAGTCTGGGGTTCACGGTCACCCGGTTGCTGGCGCGGGTGATCATTGGTCTGGACGCGGCTGTCGCGCGGCCCGCGACGCATATGGCGCTGCGGGTGGATTTGCCCGAGGGGCCGTTCCTCGCCGATACCGGGTTCGGCAATCTGACGCCGACGGCGCCGCTGGCGATAGTGCCCGATCTGGCGCAGGCGACGCCGCACGAGACCATGCGGCTCGCGACTGAGGGCACCGAACTCGTGCTCCAGGTCGACCTGGGCTCGGAATGGCGCAACTTGTACCGCCTGGCGCCGGAGCCGAAACTGGACGCGGATTACGAGGTCGCCAATTGGTTCACCGCGACCCATCCCGCCAGTCCGTTCGTCGCCAATCTGGTGGCGTCGCGGCCGATGCCGGACGGAGGGCGTTACACGCTGTTCAACGGGCGGCTGAGCCTGCGTCGTCTGGGCTTACCGGTGGAGCGCGTGATGCTGGCGGACGATCCGGCATGGGCCGCGGCCTTGGCCACGCATTTCGGGCTGCGTGTGACGGACGCGGATCTGACGGCGGCTCTGGCGGCGCTGGACCGGCATGGCAATCGCGGCATGGCACATCCGTCTTTCGACTGACGGCGTTGCCAATGGCGCGGCCGGTATGGTTCCCTGTGCCTGTTCCAGGGAGCAAACGATGACGCAAATCTCACAATTCGTGCGCCGCGCGGTGCAAACCAATCCGGACACGCTCGCGACCGAGTGTGGGGAACGGCGGCGCACCTGGCGCGCGTTTGATGGGCGGATGCGGTGTCTGGCGGGCGCGATGCATGGTCTCGGTTTCAAACCCGGGGATCGCATCGCGATTTTGTCCCTGAACAGCGACCGGTATCTGGAAAGCCTGTTCGGGCTGTCGCATGGTGGTTTCGTGTTCGTGCCGATCAACACGCGGCTGGCCCAACCCGAGATCGTGTTCTGGCTGGCCGATTCCGGATGCGCCGCGTTGTTCGTCGACGATGCCTTCGTTCCCGTGTTGCCGCACGTGCTGCCGCACACGCCCGAGATCAAGCGGGTGGTGTATATCGGTGAGGGCGCCGCGCCGCCGGATCTGCTGGATTATGAAACATTGCTGACCGGGGCTGAGCCATGGGCTCACGCGATTGGCGCGGATCAGGACCTCGCCGGGATATTTTACACGGGCGGAACGACCGGGCGGTCGAAGGGCGTGATGCTCAGTCATAATAATATCATGGCGAACGCGCTGAATATCCATCCGGGCACGCAGGCGGACGAGGATTCGCGCTATATCCACGCCGCGCCGATGTTTCATCTGGCGGATAACGCGATGACCTTCGTCGTCACCGGCTATGGCGGATCGCATTATTTTCTGCCGCGCTTCGATCCGGTGGCGCTGATGAAAATGGTGGCGGCGCATCGGATCACCGTGCTGCTGATCGTGCCGACCATGGTTAACATGCTGGTGCATCATCCCGAGGTCGCGCACCACGATCTGAGCAGCATCGAACGGCTGTTATTCGGCGCCTCACCGATGCCCGAGGCGGTGCTGCGCCGCGCGACCGAGGTCATGCCACGGACAAAATTCGTTCAGGCCTATGGCCAGTCGGAGGCCTCGCCGCTGCTGACCTTGCTGGAGGCGCGGTATAATGTTTTCGAGGGGCCGGATTCCGGGCGGGTGAAATCGGCGGGCCGCTCGGGGTTGGGGATCGAGGTGCGGATCCACGATCCCGATGACAACGAGGTTCCGCGCGGCACCGTCGGCGAGATTTGCGCCCGCGGCCAGGTCGTGATGTTGGGCTACTGGAAACAGCCGGAACTGACCGCGCATACGCTGCGCAATGGCTGGCTGCACACCGGCGATGGCGGCTACATGGATGACAATGGCTTCGTTTTTCTGGTCGACCGGGTGAAGGACATGATCGTCAGCGGGGGCGAGAACGTTTACTCGGCGGAGACCGAGGACGCGCTGTACAGCCATCCCGCCGTCGCCGAATGCGCCGTGATCGGCGTGCCCGATGAGACGTGGGGGGAGCGGGTGCACGCGATCGTTCGCCTCAAGCCGGGTCTGATGGCGACGGCGGAGGATTTGATCCATCACACGCATGCGAAGATCGCGAATTATAAATGTCCGCGGACGGTCGATTTTCGGGATGATCCATTGCCGTTGTCGGGGGCGGGGAAGATTCTGAAAACGGAATTGCGGGCGCCGTTCTGGGTGGGTAAGGAAAAGCAGATCAATTGAACAGGCTCAGTATCCGTCACGAATGTTCATAAGCGTTTGCCGCGCCGAAAAAGTCTTCACCACGGAGTTCGCGGAGAATCACGAAGGGCCACGGAGCGAGAAGTCAGCGCGACCCGTATCGTGTTGGGGCGACCTCGGTGCGGCCCGGTGGTCCTCCGCGAACTCCGTGGTGAGGTCTTTATGTCAGCTCAACCGACGGAAGCATTTCGGACGAACACTCAGGCCGGGATCGTTCGATCGATCAACGCGCGGCCCGCGTTTTCAACGCGATCGAGAGTCCGGCAGGTTTCGATCAGGCTCTCAAATCGCGCCGGCGAAATCGCGAGGCCAGAGGTGATCGGGCGCATCCGCGT
>JAYVXQ010000507.1:0-3183 GCA_043785025.1 Acetobacteraceae bacterium | reverse complement strand
GGTTTCGGAGAAATCCGGGTATACGCGCCCAGGGTTGGTGTGGCGGCGGGCGCAAAACCAAAAGGATACCCGGATTTCGGAGAGATCCGGGTATATTTAAAAAAGCCCAGGGGAAGGGGTTTGGTCGGAGCAGCGGGATTCGAACCCACGACCCCCAGTCCCCCAGACTGGTGCGCTACCAGACTGCGCTATGCTCCGACCGTGATGTTCCTCTACCAGCGCGCCGCCAATCCCGCAATCGCCGGATGTGGCCTGTTTCACGAACGCGGGCTCCGCTATCGTCCCGCGCATGGCCCGACTCAGCGTGAACCTCAATAAGATCGCCCTGCTGCGCAACTCTCGCCGGACCGGTGTGCCGGACATGGCCCGCTTCGCGCGGCTGGCGCTCGATTCGGGGGCGGCGGGTCTGACCGTCCATCCGCGCCCGGATGAGCGGCATATCCGGGCGGCGGACGTGACCCTGATCGCCGCGCTGATGCGCCCGGACCGGCCGGGAAAGGAGTTCAATATCGAGGGTTACCCCGAGGATCGCCTGATGGCCATCCTTACCGAGGTCAGACCGGAGCAATGCACCCTGGTGCCGGACGCCCCGGGCGCATTCACGTCCGAGGAGGGTTGGTCCCTCGACAATCACCAATCCAGCGTCGTCGTGCCCTTCATCGCGCACGCCAAATCCCTGGGCTGCCGGGTGATTTTGTTCGTGGACCCAGACCCGGCGTTGATCCCCCGGATCCGGCCCTCCGGCGCCGATGGGGTCGAAATTTACACCGGTGGCTACGCGGCGGCGTTCCGGGAGGGCTCTCACGCCGCCCATCTCCGCGCCATCGCCGAAACCGCGCGCGCGGCGGCGGAAGCGGGCCTGGTGGTGAACGCGGGTCACGACCTGAACCTGCTCAATATACCCGCGTTGATGGCGGCGGTGCCCGGCCTCGCCGAGGCCTCGATCGGCCATGAATTGACGGCCGACGCGCTGGAAATGGGCTTCGCGGCGGCCGTGGCCGCGTATGCATTGGCGTTGCGGGCGGGCTGATCGCTCCGCCGGTCAAATCAAAAATTACACAAACAGTGATTTTTTAAGTTCTCCTGGATGAAAGAAAGTGGTAATCCTTTCGTCATTCAAGGACGACTGATTTCAGATTCGATTTTCCGGTTTTGGGTAAGGCAACACGCACACCATGTCACGAGCACGCTTATCGGCTGTTCACGGCCTGACCGTGACGGCCATGAAACGGACACGCCCGCTTGCTGGCTGGTCTGGTCTGGCTATCCTGCTGAGCGGGCTTGGACCGCTCTCCGCGCAGACATTGATGAGCGAGAATTTCGACGCGGCGGCACCGGGCGGCGCCCTGACCAACCTGCTCCCCGGGACCGGCTTGCGGGTCACTTCGGGCAACGTGGACGTCATCGGCACGATCCTCAATGGCGCATCGGCGGCGTATTCCGTCTGTCCCGCCGGTCCGGTTCCCGCGAATAACTGCCTTGATCTCAATGGATTAAATCCGGGCGCGGTGAGCACGGGCCCCACGCTCGCTCTGACCGCTGACACGCATTACGTGCTGAACTTCAGCGCCGCCGGCAGCATCGTCGGCCCGCCCGCGCCCCCCTACACCTTCACGGTTTCATTGGGTGCAAGCGGGCCAACCTCCTACAGCGTCCCGGCCAACGGAAGTTTCATGGGGGAGCGGTTTTCCTACACGCCGGTCACGGATCAGCCGAACGCGGCGCTGACGCTGATCTCCACCACCAATCTGCCAGGCAACGCGCAGTACGGGCCGCTGATCGACAATCTGATGCTGGCGGCGGTGCCGGCGATCGCGCCGCCGCTGACCGAAAATTTCAACCTCGTCCGTCCCGGCGGCAACCAAAGCGGCGTGCTCGCCGGGTCGCGGTTCGCCGTGATCGCGGGGAATATCGACGTGCTTGGCTCGTCGCTGAACGGCGCGGCGGCGGGGTTTTTCTCCTGTCCTCCGGGCGGCATCGACGCGGGCAACTGCATCGACCTGAACGGCGATCAGCCCGCGACGATCGAGGCGACGAGCCTGTTCCATTTGATCGCCGGCACCCAATACGCGATTTCGTTTGAACTGGCGGGCAACGTCGTGGACGGCACGCACACATCCTATGACCTGACCGTGTCGTTGGGCGGCAGCGGGGCGATCGGATTTTCGGCCGCGCCGGGAGCCGGGTTCGTTGCCGAAAGCTTTTTTTACACCCCGGCCGTCGACGAACCCGAGGCGCGGCTGCTGTTCGCCGCCACACCCGGCGGCGGCGACAGGCTTTACGGCCCCATTCTGGATCATATCCAGGTGACCGGCGTGCCCGAGCCCGCCGGTTTGTGGCTGCTGCTGCCGCTTCTGGGCTTTTTGGGCGGCGTCAGGCGGCGGCGATGAACGCCGGTGACCTGACCGAGTTCGTCGCCAACCGTCCCGCCGTGGCCAACCGTCCCGCCGTGGCCGGCCGGCCCGTGTCCGGCGTGTTCGTCCTGCGCATGGCGATCCTGCTGCTGTCGTTACTGGCGGTGGCGCTTTACACCATGAACCGGATTGTGCAGCCGTCGAGCCTGCGGGGCGTCGTCTCCGCGCCGCTGATGACGTTGCGGGCGCCGATCGATGGCCAGGTGGCTCTGGGCGCGGCGGTCGTGGGCCAACACATCGCGGCGGGTGCCGCGATGTTCGTGGTGCGCGATCCCCGCGTCGATCGCCATCGGGAACTGGAGTTGCGCACGCGGGCCGGCGCCGCTCGCGAAAAATTGGCCGCGCTCGATCAGACCATGACTGAGTTCCAATCGATGATGACCGAGTTGCGGCGCCGCACCGGCGAGTACGCGACGGCGGAAACGGCGCGCCTGCTCGCGACCGTGCAGGGACAGCAGGTGGCGTTGGACAGCGCCAGCCATGCCGTCGATTTCGCGACGGATCGGGAAAACATCCTGCGCCAGCGCGTCGCGACCGGCACGGCGGTGGAGCAACGGTTGGAAGAAGCGGTGCGCGCCCGCCTCGCCGCGCGCCTGGCCCATGATCAAACGGCGACCGAGTTGCAGGCCAATACCGCCGCTCTGGATGCCGCGCGGCGGCGGATTTTCGTGCAAAATGGCTTTGGCGGCGCGGCATATACGCAACAAAAAGCCGATGATATCGAGATCCGTCTGGCCGAGCTCCGCTATCTGCGCGCCGTCGCCGGTGC
>JAYVXQ010000506.1:0-3187 GCA_043785025.1 Acetobacteraceae bacterium | reverse complement strand
TGGGAAACCTCGCAGGGGAAGGAAGAAAGGTCCGAGGGATCGACTCGTTCAGAACTTCTCCAGCCAGGGCCGGACTTCGATCTCCCATGTCCATGCGTTGCGCGGCTGCGCCAGCAGGTGCAGGTAGGTCGAGGCGATGGCATCCGGATCGAGGCAATCGTCCTTGCCGCCGTCGGCCGCTTCTCCGGCAGGCCGGATCGTGCCATCGATGACGATATGGCCGACGTGGATGCCTTGCGGCGCCAACTCGCGCGCCATGCTTTGGGCAAGGCCACGCAGCGCGAACTTGCCCATCGCGAAGGCCGCGGACTGTGGGTAGCCCTTCACGCTCGCCGACGCCCCCGTCAACAAAATCACGCCGGAGCCGCGCGCCACCATCAGCCGCGCCGCCTGCTGTGCCACCAAAAACCCGGCATATCCACTGACCGCGATGGCGCGCGCCACCTCGGCGGGATCCAATTCCGTGACCGGTCCCCGGGCCCGCGCGCTGGCATTGAAAACCACGATGTCAGGAGCCCCGATCGTCGCGACAACGGCGTCGAACAGGCCCGCGACCTCCTCGGGTTCGGCCGCCTCGCAGGCGAAGGTGACGGCGGCCGTCTCCCCCGCCAGCCTCGCAAGCTTCGACGGATCGCGGGAGGCGAGTGCGACCTGCAACCCATGCTTTGTAAACAATCGCGCCAATGACGCGCTCAATCCCGCACCCGCGCCGACGATCAAAGCGGTTTTCAGCGTGGTCATCAGCGTGCTCCTGAAATGGGGACGATCGCCCCGGAAATATACGACGCCGCGTCCGACAGCAGAAACAGCACGGCCTCGGCCACCTCATCCGCGCTGCCGGTCCGGCCCATCGGCACGCCCCCGACCATGCGCGTCAGCCGGTCCGGCTGGCCCGCGCGGGCGTGCAAATCGGTCTCGATCAATCCAGGGGAGACCGCGTTCACCCGGATCCCGCGCGGCGCCAGTTCTTTCGACGCCCCAATGGTCAAACTGTCCAGCGCGCCTTTCGACGCCGCGTAATGCACCCATTCCCCGGCACCGCCGAGTTCCGCCGCGCGCGAGGACACATTGACGATTGCGCCTCCGGCTCCGCCCTTGTCCGTCGCCATGCGCGCCGCGGCCTCACGGATCAGCAGAAACGGCGCCCGGACATTCACCGCGAAGACCTGATCCAGGATCGCCGCCGTGACATGATCCAGCGTGCAGGTCGGACCGGGCCCGCCGGCGTTGTTGACCAAAGCCGTAACCGGCCCAAACGCGGCGTCGACGGCGCGAAACAACGCCGGAATCGCCGCTGCGTCAGCCATTTCCGTCTGAACCGCCATGGACTGGCCACCCCGGCCGGCGATCTCCGCCACCACCGCCTCGGCCATGGCCCGATTGGATTGATAGGTCAGCGCGACCGCATACCCCTCGCGCGCCCCGAGCCGCGCCACCGCCGCGCCAATCCCCTGGCTGCCCCCTGTGACGATCATCACTTTTTTCATTTCGCCCTCTCCCCCCAAGCGCGCGGCTGTGATCTGCTGGTATCCCGGGATCGTAGCCGACTCCGGGACGTCGTCTCGTCGTTGACGCCCTCTCCAACCCACCGCCGGATCACCTGACCTATCACCGTCCGATCCGGCGAAGAAATCAGGAGGCACGCCATGCTCGGTTTGATGCAATCCCGGAACCTGATGATCTCGGGACTTCTGACCCATGCCGCGCGCCATCATGGCGCCGCCGAAATCATCTCCCGCGACCACGATGCCTCCCTGCACCGCACCAATTGGGCCGCCACGGAGCGCCGCGCCCGCCGCCTCGCCCGCGCCCTGGCGGCGTTGGGCATCGGGTCCGGCGACCGGGTCGGCACCCTGGCGTGGAACGGCGCCCGCCATCTGGAGGTCTATTACGCCGCCCCCGGTATGGGAGCGATCTGCCACACCATCAATCCGCGGCTGCATGAAGACGACATCGCCTACATCATTTCTCACGCCGCCGATAAAATCCTGTTCGCCGATCTTAGTTTCGTTCCGCTGCTCACCGCCCTCGCCCCCCGGATCAAAGACAGCGTGCGCGACGTCGTCATGCTGTGCGACGCCGCCGCGATGCCCGAAATCCCGCTGGCCCCCGGCATGCGCCTGCACTGCCACGACACCCTGCTGGACCGGTCGGACGAGGATTACGCGTGGCCGGACTTCGATGAGAACACCGCGAGCGCCCTCTGTTACACCTCCGGCACGACGGGACGGCCCAAAGGCGTGCTTTACAGCCACCGCTCCACCATGCTGCACGCCAGCGCCGTCGCGTTGCCGGACGTGCTGGACATGCGCGCGACCACGCGGATCCTGCCGGTGGTGCCGATGTTCCACGTCAACGCCTGGGGCATCCCCTACGCCGCCGCGCTGACGGGTGCGACACTCGCTCTGCCCGGCCGCCACCTCGACGGCGCCTCGCTGGCCAATTTCTTCAACGGCGAATCCCTGACCATGAGCTGCGGCGTCCCCACCGTCTGGCTTGGCCTGCTGCAACATCTGCGCGCTTCGGGCGAACGCCTCACCACCATCAAACGCATCATGACCGGAGGCTCGGCCGCCCCCCCAATGCTGATCGACGCGTTTCGGGATGAGTACGGCGTCACGGTCGAGCACGGTTGGGGCATGACCGAGGTCAGTCCGATCGGCACCTATAATGCCCCAAAACCAGCCCAGAGCGGCATGACGACGCAAACCGCGACCCGCCACATGCTGAAACAAGGCCGCATTCTGCCCGGCATCGACATGAAAATCGTCGACGGCGACGACCAGGAGCTGCCCTGGGATGGCATCGCGTTCGGCGATCTGAAAGTGCGCGGCCCCTGGATCGCCAGCGCGTATTATGGGGAGCCCGCAGGCGCCGCGCTCGATTCCAATGGCTGGTTCGCCACCGGCGACGTCGCCACCATCGACCCCGATGGATTCATGGAGATCACCGACCGGTCCAAGGACGTCATCAAATCCGGCGGCGAGTGGATCAGCTCCATCGCCCTGGAAAACATCGCTTTATCCCACCCGGACGTGGCCGAGGCCGCCGTCATCGCCGCCCGCCACGCCAAATGGGATGAGCGTCCCTTGTTGATCGTCGTTCCGCGCCCAGGACATCAGATTGATACCTCTGAGGTGCTTCACGTGTTCGCGGGCAAGGTCGCCAAATGGTGGCTTCCCGACGC
>JAYVXQ010000505.1:0-3199 GCA_043785025.1 Acetobacteraceae bacterium | reverse complement strand
GAAATGTTCACCGCGACGCGGTGGCGTTCATGCCAGAAGGCGGCGGCACCGCAGGCTTCCTCGATCGCCCACAGGCCGATGGCGTTGATCAGGCCGGATTTTTCCGCGATCGGAATGAACAGATCCGGCGATAATTCCCCCCGCTCGGGATGATGCCAGCGGGCCAGCGCCTCGAACCCGGTAACATCCAGGGTTTCACTGGAAAATTGCGGTTGGAAGCGTAATTCCAGCTCGTTGCCATCCAGCGCGCGGCGCAAATCGCTTTCCAGCATCCGTTCGCGAGACAGCGCTTGTTCCATCGCCGGATTGAATGCGCGGGCCCATCCGCGGCAATCGGTTTTGGCCTCGCGCAACGCGAGATCGGCATGGCGCAGCAAGGTCGTGGCGTCGGCGCCATCATCTGGGCAGAACGCGACTCCCATGCTGACGCCAAGCCGCGCCTGCTCACCCGCGATGGCGATGGGGCGGCCGATGGCGATGGGCAAAGCGCGGGTCAGCGCCTCGACCGCGGCCGCGACATCGGGTTGATCGAGGCACAGCAGGAATTCGTTACCCGCCAGCCTTGCAATGAAAGACGGGCGCGCGATGATATCCCGGCAGCCAAGGCAATCGCGCAGACGCTCCGCGATCTCGACCAGGATCGCGTCGCCCGCTTCATGGCCCAACGTGGTGTTGATGGCGTGAAACCCGTCGAGGTCGAGCAAAATCAGCGCAACGCGTGGCGGCAAGCTGTCGGGGTCAACGTCATGCAACGCGAGGCGCTGTTCGATCGCATGGGTGGCGGCCCTTCGGTTGAGCAATCCGGTCAAAGCGTCGTGACGAGCCAGGAAATCGGCGCGGGTGTCAGCGGCGCTTTGGACCGTGAGGTCGGTGCCGATCAGCAGGACCCCGCCACCGGGAAGCGCGTGCCGCTCGGTCTGGATCAGCCGGTCACCATCGCGCCGTCTCTGATCTGGGCCACCATTGCGCGGCGGGGTGGTCAGGGTCAGGCCCATCGGATTGGCGGCGATGGTCGCACCGTCGCGGCCGGTGATCCGCACGCCCTCGGCGATATGCGCCAGCACGGCGGGCAAGGCATCGGCGGCGGGGATCAGGCGTTTTTGCCGGCGCCAGGTCAGGAAACCGGTGGCCAGAACCAGGACACTGGCGAACATCGCGCTTGCGGTGATGCCGGTTTGGATGGGCGTCCAGGCGGCGAACGCGGCCTCGCGCGGGATGGCGGCGATGACGGTCAAAGGGACAGCGCCGGCACGATGGATGGCGGCGATCCGCCCGTTGCCCTCCGCCAGATCGATCGCGGCGCATGGGCCTCCTTGCGCGGTCGTCGCCAGCAACGTCCCGTCATCGGCGATCAGCGCCAGGCAGCCGGACACGGCGAGCAATCCGGTGTCCGGCCCCATGGGAAACAGCCGCGCGCTGTCGATGCCCGACATGATCAGCCCGGATTCAGCCAAAGGCGCCCGGCGGGCGAGCGGCAGAAACCCGCCATCCGCCACGCTGACGGGACCGATCGCCAGATCTTGAGGCGCCGCGTTCACCCGCGCCATGAGCTCGCGCCAGCCAGTGATCCGCGCACCCGGGGTCGCCGCGAGGATCTGACCCTCGGACCCCAGACGGGCGACGCCGGCGGTGAGGGAGACCGAGACGGCGGCGCGGGGATCGCGCAGCAGGCGGTCGATATCGGCGATCTGACGCGCGATCTGGTCGCGCGCGTTGATGGCGGCGGCGTCGACCAGTTGGCGCACGGCGGCGTCGCGATCGCGCCAGGTTTCGCGCAGCAGCCAGCCCGAACCAGTCCAGATCGAAAGCAGCAGACCGAGGACGCCGATCAGCGCGGGCCAAAACGAAGCGGGCGACCGCCGATCGACACGAAGCTGGTGTTTGATGATGGAGCCCACGCCGGAATTAATCCTCGGTTGAGGGCGCGATCAAAGCGGGGGGACGATGACGTTGTCGTTTCACGTTGACCGGTTATGAACAAAGCGCTTATCGCGAGCGGGTGAGATCCCATTGAGACACGGCGGCCTGACCCACATGGATACGCGGCATGGATACAAGACGCGGGCCATGATCCGAACCCTGATGTGCTGGGTTTTGCTGTCCGTGTCATCCGCCGTGGCGATGGCGCCGGGCGCATGGGCTGCTGAATCGGCGCCGGTGACCTCGAAACGCTCGACCGCCACGCTGCTCACCAGCACCGACAGCGTGACCATGGGCGGGACGATCCGGCTGGCGCTGCGGCTGCGCCTCGCGGAGGGGTGGCACACCTATTGGCGCAATCCGGGCGAGGCCGGGGTGCCGATCGAGCTGACATGGTCGCTGCCGCCGGGGACCACGGTCGGCGCGACCGGCTGGCCCGCGCCGGATCGGATGGCGGAAGGCCAGATCACGACCTATGGCTATACCGGCGAGGTGATCCTGCCGGTCACCGTGACGACCGCTTCGGATAGCGTCGGGCTGGACGGGGAGGTCCGGGCGAACTGGCTGGTCTGCAAGGATATTTGCGTGCCGGAGGAGGCGGTGTTCCGCGTCGCGGTGCCCGCCGGACCAGAAGAGGCCTCGGCGCAGGCGGATGTGTTCGCCGCGCATGATGCGCGCGCGCCGCGGCCATCGCCGTGGGAGGCGACGATCGCGCCGGATGGGACGTTGTTCATCAAAGCGCCCGATCTGAGCGGACTTGCGCTGGAGTCGGCGATTTTCATTCCGGACGAGACGGGCATGATCGCCGACAGCGCGGCGCAAACGCTGACGCGCGTGACGGGTGGATTTACGGTGGGTTTGACCTTGGCCCGTCCGCATGACCCGCCGCGGCCGCTGTCCGGCGTGCTGACGATCCGCGACAGCGCGCAAGGGCGGTCCGACCTGGCGATCACCGCCATACCCGGTCCCGCGCCCGCCCGACCAATGGCTCTGGAATGGGCTGCTCTGGAATGGGCTCCTCTGGGATGGGCTCCTCTGGGATGGGCGTTGGCGGCGGCGTTTTTGGGCGGGTTGATCCTGAATTTGATGCCCTGCGTGTTTCCGATCCTGGCGATGAAAATCGTCGGAATCGCCTCGGGTGCGGGGCGGGCGCATGCGCTGTCCTATACGGCGGGCGTGATCGCGACCTTCATGGGCATCGGCGTGGCGTTGCTGGCGGCGCGCGCGACCGGGTCGGCGGCGGGATGGGGGTTTCAATTCGCCTCGCCGGTGTTCGTGA
>JAYVXQ010000504.1:0-3202 GCA_043785025.1 Acetobacteraceae bacterium | reverse complement strand
ACAGACGGAGCCAGAGGCGGACCGGCGCGGAGGAGCGGGCGGACCAGTAATTCGCCGAGACGAGGCGGGTCGACATGTGGCCGTCATCGCGGAAGAAGGCGAAATTGGTGGCGAAATTCAGCTTGTCGAGATAGCGCGCGGGGACCGAGAGATTGGCTTCGGGGATCCGGGCCTGATCGAGGGTCACGACACGCGCATCCGGCGGCACCAGATGCGCGATGCGGGCGGCCATGCGCGCGGCGTCGAAGGCGGCGATCAGGATAACGCGGGCGCCACTGTCGCGCAGATCGGTCAGCGGTTGCGCGATCAGACCCGCGCGAGACTGCCCGATCGCGGCGGTGTCGTGGACGAACAGCGCGTCGATCGGCGTGGGACAGAGCGCCAGCAGCGCCTCAGCAATCCCCTCCGGGTCATAAATCGCCACGGGACCCTGCATCCCCGCGTAGAGGCGGGCCATCGCCTCGCTGGCCAACGGATGCGCAAGGGCTTTGTAGATCACGTTGCCGCCGGCATGGGCGTCGAAAGTGCTGATGTTCAACATGCGGCGTGGTCCAGGGCGGCTTTCGGGCAAGTGGGGAGCGGCAGGCCGAGGCGGCGGCACATCTCGTAAGCGGCCTCCGGTGTATCGTTCATGGGCTGGACCGGCCAGGGGTCATAGTGTTGGGCGAAGTGTTCGGTGAACATCCGGACGCGGCCGGCGTCGCGCATGGTCTGAAGGAACAGGGCCTGGCGGCGGGAACGGCCGGGCAAGGGCGCGACCAGGACGGGCGCTGATGTCGCGGCGGCCTCGGAGATCATCGAGACGCTGTCCTGGGTTACGACGATCAGGTCGGCCAACGCCAGCATGCCGAAATACGGGTTATCGCCGGTGCCGTCCCAGACGCGCCCGCCCAGAGGGGCGATGGCGGCTTTGATATGCGCGGTGACGGCGGGATCGGTGCGGCGGGAGGGCGTGACCATGACGCCGATGTTGTCCCGCCGCATCATCGCCGCAAGCCCGCTCGCGAGGGTTCCGCCCGAGGACGCGTCGAGGCGATAGCGGCCGTTGCTGCCGCCCAACAGCACCGCCACGAACGGCCGGGGGAGATCGGCGAGGCGGTCGCACCAGATCGCGGCCTGTTCGGTGAGGCGCTTCGGGGTGACGCGGTGCAAAGCAGTGCGGATGACGATGACATTGGGGCCGGTGATTTCGTCGTGGCGGTTGGCGACGATCAGGTCGAATTTTTTCAGGTCCATGCGGGGGTTTTGGACCTGCACGACGGCTCGGGTGGGGGTACGCAGGGCGGCGAGAACGGCGCCGGCCATGCCGCCGCAGCCAATGATCAGGCCCGGTTTGGGGCCGGTCAGGCTGGCGGCGGTGACATTCAGCGGGTTGGGCCAGAAGCGGGCGGGGATGCGGCGCCACAGGCCGTTCGGCGTGAGATCCCTCACTTCCGGGCTCAGGCCCCCCGCCTCCGCCAGTCCCTGGGCTTGGGCCCGGAGGCCGGCGAGAGGTTCGGTGAGAATCCAGGTTGCGGGCATGGGCATGGCGGCCGGGTTGTGCGGGCCTGGGGTGGGGGCGTCAATGTTGGGGGCGCTCAGGGGGCCCGAACGAAGCCAGGAGCAAGCCTGGCCGCCTGAGCCACCAGGCGCCGGTCGAACGTCAGAAAGCCCTCATGGTGGACTGATCTCGCCAGATGGACGGCATCCGCGAAGTCCATTCCTGATTGGGTCCAGCTCAAAGCCTGAGCCGCGAGGTCCGGATCCTCGAGCGTGACATGCGGCAATCCGGCGAACGCGGTCAGCGAGGCCACGATCGCCGCGGCGGGAAAACCGTAGGCGCCGCGCAGGACCCACTCGGTTTCAAGCAAAATCGTGGTGCAGACAAACACCTCGCGCCTTTCGATCACCGCTTTCGCAAGCGCGGCCTGGACTGGATCGTCGCCGGTCAAATAGCGGACGACCACATTCGTATCAATCGCGAGCATGGCGCCGTTTGGCCTCCCGCGCGATCGCCGCGTCCATCTCCGCGACCGTTTTCGCGGCTCCTGACCATGGGAGCGATGCGAACACGTCGCCTGGTTGGGTGGGCGCGAAAATCTGGGCTGGTTTCAGCAGAACGCCGTCATCGGTGGTTTCCACCAAAAGGCGCGTGCCGGCGGTCCATTGTTTTTGGGCCCGGATGGCCTTGGGGAGGATGACCTGGCCTTTGGTCGAGACGACCGTGGTCATTTTTTCAGGTGATTTCATGGGGGAGACCGCCATGGGGGTTGGTAAGACGTTTGTAAGATACCGTGTTCGACGTGGAGTGCGCCATGAAAAATCGCGCGCCTCCTGACGTTTCTTCACCATTTTTTGATAAAAGCCCAGTTATGGTGCGGTGCAAAAATGGAGTGCGCGCGATGCCTGATGGCCCGGATCCGATCACGCTTGGCCTGATCACGACGGCGACGTTCGATTTCATCATCATCGGCAGCGGGCCCGCGGGACGCCGCGCGGCGATCCAGGCGGCGAAGTTGGGCAAATCGGTGCTGGTGGTCGAGAAAGGGCGCCGGGTCGGCGGGGTGTCCGTGCATACCGGGACCATTCCCTCGAAAACGATCCGGGAAACCGTGCTCAATTTGACGGGCTGGCGGGAGCGCGGGTTTTACGGCCGCGCCTATCGCGTGAAGAAGGACATTCAGGCCAAGGACCTGATGACCCGCCTGCACATGACGCTGGATCACGAGGTGGATGTGCTGGAGCATCAGTTCGCCCGCAACGGCGTGCGCACGATCACCGGGATGGCGCGGTTTCTGGACCCGCATCGGATCGAGGTGCTGACGGAGGGCGAAGGCCCGCGGGTGTTCCGGGGGGAGAAGATCTTGCTCGCGGTGGGGACACGCCCGCACCGGCCGCGCGATATTCCGTTCGATGGGCGAACGGTGCTGGACAGCGATGAGATCGTCGAGATCGATCATTTGCCGCGCAGCCTGACGGTGATCGGCGCCGGCGTGATCGGTGTCGAATACGCGACGATTTTCAGCGCGCTGGACGTCGCGGTCACGCTGATCGACGCGCGGGAGAGTTTTCTGGAGTTCATCGACCGCGAGTTGATCGAGGATTTCACCCATCAATTGCGCGATCGGGGAATGACGATCCGCCTCGGCTCCCCGGTCACGGGCATCGAATTCAGGGGCGGGCATCCGGTCACGGTGTTGGAGAGCGGTCGGCGGATCCGGTC
>JAYVXQ010000503.1:0-3207 GCA_043785025.1 Acetobacteraceae bacterium | reverse complement strand
CGGCCGTGCCGGACGTTTCGCGCCAGGCCCGGCCCGACCGGGGGCTCAGTCGCGACCGCCCGCTGAACCGCGCCGCTCACGACAGATTGACGCGGCTTCGCCCGCTCCGTCACCATGGCCGCCGCCCAATTGACCAACCCGGCCCGGAAACCGCTTGGACATCGCCCACCATCTCCCACTCGACCAAATCCTATTGGGTGACTGCATCGAGGTGATGCGGATGCTGCCCGCGGGATCGATCGACTGCGTCTTCGCCGATCCGCCGTACAACCTGCAGCTCCGTGGCGAGTTGCGCCGCCCCGACGACAGCCTGGTCGATGGGGTGGACGACGACTGGGATAAATTCGCGGATTTTGAGACCTATGACCGCTTCACCCGCGCGTGGCTCACCGAATGCCATCGTCTGCTGCGTAAGGACGGCACGCTCTGGGTCATCGGCGCCTATCACAACATCTTCCGCATCGGCGCCATCCTGCAGGACCTCGGCTTTTGGATCCTGAACGACGTCATCTGGCGCAAATCCAACCCGATGCCGAATTTCCGCGGCCGCCGCTTCACCAACGCGCACGAAACCCTGATCTGGGCTGCCCGCGGTAAGGAGTCGCGCTATAAATTCAACTACCAGGCCATGAAGGCGCTGAATGACGACATCCAGATGCGCAGCGACTGGCTCATTCCGCTGTGCACCGGCCCCGAGCGTCTGCGAAACGCCCATGGCCTGAAACTGCACCCGACCCAGAAGCCCGAGGCACTGCTGCATCGCGTTCTGCTGTCCAGCACGGGCCATGAGGACATCGTCCTCGATCCCTTCGCCGGCACCGGCACGACCGCCGTCGTCGCCCGCCGTCTGGGCCGCCATTTCATCGCGATCGAGCGCCATCCCGCTTACGTCGAGGCCGCCTGGGGCCGCCTGCGCGCGACGCGGCCTGGCTCGGCGGAGAGTTGGGCCATGACACCCACCAAACGCGACCAGCCGCGTTTGCCCTTCGGCAATTTGGTCGAACAAGGCATCGTTCCGCCCGGCACCGCTCTGTTCGACCGCCGCCGCACCGTCTCGGCCATCGTCGGCGCCGACGGCGCGATTGCCTCGGGGGAGCATCACGGCTCGATCCACAAGGTCGGCGCCGCGCTGCAAAACGCCGCGTCGTGCAATGGTTGGACATTCTGGTATGTGGAGCGTGACGGCGCCCTGATCTCGCTGGACACCTTGCGCGCGGCCACCCTCGCCGCCACATGAAAAGCGGTCTCTTTCCTTCCTGTTTATGACATTAAATGGAATTGCGACGGCTCTGTGTCTGAGACTGGACTGTAACCGTTAGGCGGGCAGAAGATTGGGGCGCCACATGCGCATTTCGATGAGCGGAAGGATCCTTTAATGACGGATGTCACCGACGCGCGGCAGCTTCGCACCGTCACCGCCGATGGCCGCGTTGTCATCCCGTATGCCATCCAACAGGCCTTGGGCGTCGAATTCGGCGGACAGGTCACCTTCAATGTCGAGCATGGGGTCGTTACGATCCGCCCTTCCGGCATCACGCAGGTCATGGAACAGGCCAAGGACCGTCCCGCCGCCACCGTCGGATGGGCCGATATCAAAGCGGAGCTGAATGCGCTGCTGGAAGCCGCCAGCCGCAACCGCGTCACCGAACCGGAAAAAATCCTGGAATAATACCAGCTGACATAACCGATCACTCTTCCGTCGGTTATGTCAGCTGGAATCGCGCGCCGGGTTGGCCGGCGGCGGCGCGCGAAATCAAGAGCTATCCCAACGGTCACTGGAAATGACTGTTGGTATAAGCAACCAAAGCCGGCGCCGGCGATTGACCCGCTGAACCCTTGTTTCGGGAGGCCACTGTTTCGGGAGGTCACGTCATGCCGCGCGTCACTGGTCTGCTGGAATCCTCCCTGTATTTCGACGACCTTCCCCGCGCCGTCGCGTTTTATCGCGCGTTATTCGGCTTCGAACTGTTTTTTCAGGAATCGCGCATGGCCGCGCTTGGCGTTCCCGGCGGTCAGGTCCTGCTGCTGTTCCAACGCGGCGCCACGCTCGAACCCGCCCCCGGCCCGCATGGCGGCACGATCCCCCCGCACCACGGCGACGGCCCCCTCCATTTGTGTTTCGCCATTCCCTGGGCCGAATTATCGACGTGGGAGGCGCACCTGAAACGCCACGACATCGCCGTGGAAAGCCGTTTGCTGTGGGATCGCGGCGGCACCAGCCTGTATTTCCGCGACCCCGAGGGTCATTCGCTGGAGGTCGCGACGCCGGGCGTGTGGCCGAACGCGTGATCGGCTGACCCCGCGCTGACGCGGTACCGTCACCGCCATATCTTCCCCGATCGCCGCGATCGCGTTACCCACGGCCCGCCACCGGCCCGGACCCATCGCGCATGACACTCCCCCGCACCCCCTCCTTCCGCCTCGATCACCGCCGCGCCCTCGTGACCGGCGCCGGCCGCGGCATCGGTTTGGCCGCCGCCGCCGCCCTCGCTCAGGCCGGCGCGCACGTCGTCCTCGCCGCCAGAACCGAGGCCGAGATCGCCGCCGCCGCCGCCGAACTCCGCGCCGAGGGCCTCAGCGCCGAGCCCCTGATCCTCGACGTCACCGACACCACCGCCGTCCGCGCCGCCATGGCCGCGCAGGCTCCCTTCGACATTCTGGTGAACAACGCCGGCACCAACCGCCCGCGCGGCTTCCTGGACGTCACCGAGGACGATTACGACACCATCACGACGCTCAACCAGCGCGCCGCTTTCTTTGTAGCCCAAGCCGTGGCGCAGGGGATGGCGAAGGCGGGGATCAAGGGCTCGATCATCCACATGTCATCCCAAATGGGCCATGTCGGCGGCCAGCGCCGCACCGTCTATTGCATGACCAAACATGGGCTGGAGGGGTTGACCAAAGCCATGGCCATCGACCTCGGCCCGCTTGGCATCCGCGTCAATTCCATTGGCCCCACTTTTATCGACACACCGCTGACCCGCCCGTTCTTCGAGGACAAAGCCTTCAAAGCCGACGTCATCAGCCGGATCCAACTCGGCCGCCTTGGCGTCGTGGAAGACCTCATGGGCGCGGTGCTGTTCCTCGCCTCCGACGCCGCTGGCCTGGTCACCGGCACCTCGCTCGTGGTAGATGGCGGCTGGACGGCGGAGTAAGCAGCATGATCACAATCCTCAAACACGGCGCCACCGAGGCCGAAAAATCCGA
>JAYVXQ010000502.1:0-3218 GCA_043785025.1 Acetobacteraceae bacterium | reverse complement strand
TGGGCGCCTGGATGCTGGCGTTCGCGGCCTGGATCCTGCTGTCGCGGCGGGGGGCGCTGTGGCGGATCGGGATCGGATCGATCCTGGCCCCGATCGTTTTCTTCAGTCATTATTTCGGCTTTTTCGGGTACATGCTGTGCGTGGGCGCCTATGAGTTTGGCGTTTGGCTGGAAAGTCCGAGCCGGAAATTCGGCGCTTTATTGGCGCGCGGCGTGACCGCCTTCTGTCCCTTCGCCGTGCCCCTTGTGGTGTTCTTCAGTGCCGAGCTCGGTCAGGACGGCGGGATCTTTTGGTACGGCTCACCGATGGTGAAGTTGAACGCGTTGCTGTCGCCGGTGCTATTTCCGACCGCCGCCTTCAACGTGACGCTGCTGGTTCTGCTGTTGCTGGTGCCTTTGCGGCGGGGATTATTGGGGCGGCCATCGCTGGCGCCGTCGATGCGTTGGCCCCTGCTGGCGATGGCCGCGGCGGCGCTGGCGGCGCCGAACGTGATGGCCGGAGTGTGGGATATCGATTGCCGGCTGCCGGTCATGATCGTATTCATGAGCATCGCCAGCGTGACCTGGCGCGACGTGCCGGTGCGCGCGGGCTTGCTGGCGGGCGGGCTCGGGATCGCGGTACTCGCGGTCAATATCGGCCTGATTGTGCTTGGCTGGCGCCCGATCGCGCAACAATACGACGCCTATCGCGCCGCGCTTGGCGCGATTCCGCGCGGCGCCCAGGTGATCGCGTTTCGCGACGACGACAACATCGTCAAGGCATTACAACCGGGTCCGCCGACGGCGTACTCGCATCTGCCCGCGCTGGCGGTGATCGAACGCGATATTTTTCTGCCGTTTCTGTTCAAGAACCCAATGATGCCGGTGCAAAGCGCGCCGGCCAACCGGATGATCGATTCCGCGGGAGGAGAGCCGATCGAACTCTCCGAATTGATCGAGGGCGCGGCGTCCGAAACCGACCCCGCCCGCCTCGGCCGCCACAATGTACTGGGCGTGCGCGATTACTGGACCGGGTGGCCTGACCGTTTCGATTACGCGATCGAATTGAGCTTCGGCGCCCAACCCGAGTTGCCGAAATCGCTGAAACGCGTGGCCGCGGGCACGTTTTTCAACATCTATCGAATCGAACGGGAATGAGCGCGGCGGCGCGTTTCGCCTGGACCACCGGCGTCGCAGCGCTGACCGCGCTGTTGTGTCTGCCGTTCCTGCGCTCCGCCGCCTCCCTGGGCGACGAGGGCGTGCTATTGAACGGCGCCCAACGCATGCTGCGCGGCGAGCGGCTCTATCAAGATATTTTCGAGATTTTGCCCCCGGGTGGGCTGGTCCTCACGGCCGGGTGGTTGAGGATCGCGGGAGAGTCGTTCCTGTCGGTGCGGATTTTGGCGATCGGGACCATCGTGGCGATCGCGTGCCTAACCTACGCGGCATGCTGGCGGGTTTCCCGCCATGCGCCGTTGTCAGCGGCGCTGGTACTGGGTTGGGTCGTGCTGTCGCAAGGGTTGTGGACCCAGTTGAACCATCACTGGATCGTCACGATGTGTTCGATGACGGCCGCATGGGCCGCGTTGAAGGCGTTGGACGGCGACGGGCGGGATCGGCGGTGGCCGGTGATCGCTGGCCTCGTGGCGGGCGCCGGGGCCATGGTCACGCCGGCCATCGGCGCGGTCACGATGCTCGCGTTGCTGGCCGCCTTCACACCGCCGCGACGGCGGCTGATGGATCTGGTGCGATACTGCCTGTCGGGGCTGGTGGTGCCAGGATTGCTGATCGTTTACCTCGCGTGGAACGATCTGTTACGGGCCGCGATCGACGATGTCATCGTCTTCGCGGGCACGCGCTATGCGCCGATGCAGGCGGTTCCGTTTGGCTACGGCGTTGGTCCGGCGAATTATCCATTGATATATGTTTTTCCGGCCGCCACTCTGCTGGCGATCGCGGTTTGGCTCCGGGGTCCGCGGGATCGATATTTGCTGCTCGTTACGGCGCTGGCCCTGTCTGGCCTGGCGGCGAGTTTTCCCCGGCCCGACGTGTCGCATATCGCGTTCGAGGTTCCGCTCGCCTGTCCCTTGATCGCCTGTGCCGCCACGCGGTTAACACAAGCGTGGACCCCGGCGCTGCGGTTTGTGTCGGCGATGGTCGTGCTGATCTGCGTTCTGCCAGGACTGGTTGCCTTCACGGGCATGGCCGCGACCGCCGCGCGCGCGCCAATGGTGGCGACCGCGCGCGGCCCGATCGCGTTCTTCGATCATGACGGGATCGAGGAAACGTTGGCGAGGCTCGATCAATTGCCGCGCGCTGACCGTGTGCTGTTCTACCCTTTCATCCCCCTGCTGCCATATTTGTCCGGACGTCAGCATGTCACGCGATATGACGTGTTCACGCCGGGTTATACGACCGCGGCGCAGTATCGCGACGCCTGTGCCGCGATGATGCGCGACGCCGATTGGGCGGTGACGTTTCCCACCGGAAGCAACCCCGAGATCCTGGCCGTGACCTTTCCGTTGCTGAAGAATGTCTCGCCGCCAGAATGGATCTGGTTCGAACGGGCGTTGGATCGCGGTTTTGCCGTGGTGGCGAGGATGGGTCTGTTCGAACTGCGCCAACGGCGCGCGGGGACGAGCGACGGGATATGCGATTTTTAAGGTGGCCAGGGTGCGGTCAGCCGGCGACGTGGATCGCCCGTGGCGATGCGACATGGTCATACCAGCGCGCTTGCGATGATCTGATCAGCGCGCGCCGCGTTCGTCGCGGGTGATCGAGGGTCCGCGCGTTTGCATTCAGCGAGCAGGCCGATGGGCCGGCCGCCGATGGACCGGTGCCGATGGGCCGGCGCCAATCGGAATCACCCGACGGCATCGGCGATTGTCTCACAAACGCGCCGATTGACCCCGTACAGCGGCGGAATGATTCGTGTGTTCGCCCGCCGGTATCAGGGTTTCGTGCCGGTGACGGACCAGGAATTCTCATTAACCCAGGTCGCGCGGATATCGGTCAGGCCCGCGCCCGCCAGCAACGCCTCCGCCTCCCCGCGCGTGTAATATTGGGCTATGCGCGGGATCATGTGATCGAACACGATCGCCCGCAGATGGGCGAAGGAAAAGCCGCGGATCAGCCGGTAATAGGCGCCGCGCGGCAAGCCCATGCGCAGGAGAATCCAGAGGGTCAAAGTCAACGGCAGCGAGACCGCGTGAACCAGGCTCAGCGGCAGACGGCTGAACA
>JAYVXQ010000501.1:0-3218 GCA_043785025.1 Acetobacteraceae bacterium | reverse complement strand
CCGACAATCCCCGCGCGACCATCCGCGTCACCCGGTCGAACTTCATCAGCAACGGACGCTGCATCGGCGCGTGCAGCCACTCGCTGTATATCGGTCAGGTGAAATTGCTGCATGTCGATCACACCGTCATCTTCGACACGCATGAGGGGCACGGGATTAAATCCCGCGCGTTGCGGACCGAGGTCGTCGACAGCAACATTCAGGACGGGCCCGCCGGTTCCTCCAGCTATTTGATCGAGACGCCGAACGGTGGAGCCTTGGTGGTGGAACGCAACGTTCTGGAAAAAGGCCGCCTCAGTCAGAACCAGGCGAACACGATCATGATCGGATCGGAAGGCGTCAGCCAGCCGACCGGTGAGATCACCATTCGCGGCAATACGTTCACCAACAGCCAGGACCGGCCGACGACCTTCGTCACCAACCGCACCGCCACGCCCGCCGCATTGTCAGGCAATACCTTCAAGGGCAAGGTCACGCCTCTGGAAGGCGACGGCAAGGTTCACTGATCCGGGAAAGGGTATTCCATGTTTCAGATCACGCATCTCGATCATCTGGTGTTGCGGGTGTCCCACCTCGCGGCGACGATGCGCTTCTACATCGATGTCCTTGGCTGCACCGTCGAGAAAATACAGAAGGATCTGGGGTTGTATCAACTGCGCGCGGGCTCGGCGTTGATCGATCTGGTGCCGATCGACGGTGCACTCGGCCGCAAGGGGGGCGCGGCGCCGGGTCCGGAAGCACGCAATTTGGATCATTTCTGCCTGCGCATCGATCCGTGGGATCCCGAGCAAATTATCGCGCATCTGCGAGACCATGGCGTCGAAGCCGGACCGGTTTCTTCACGTTATGGCGCCGGGGGTCAGGGTCCCTCGATCTATGCCACCGACCCCGAGGGCAATGTCGTCGAATTGAAGGGTCCACCTTGGCCTGAGGGTACCGCGCCGTAGGATTCGGTCTGCGCCAGATCACGGCTTCGGCGGCGTATCCTGGACTGGCGCCGCGGGCGGCGGCTCCGGCGCGACTGTGTAGTCGGGAACGATGCGCGCCTGCGCGCCCGCGATCACCAGAACCTTCTGACCGACCGGCAGCGACTTTTTATCCTTCTGCGCCACGCTGACCATCTCACCATTCGGCTTGCGCACGATATATTCGAAGCCGTTGGTATCCCCAAGCGCATGCTCGGTCGCCACGCCCGCGAGGCCGCCCAACAAGGACCCGCCGATCGCCGTAAACGCACTCGTGGACCCCACCCCCACCTGGGCGCCGGCCACGCCCCCCGCCGCCGCGCCGGCCAGGCCACCGACCGTCCCCGCCGCGCTGATCGCCACCGGGCGCACACCGACGATCACGCCGGCGTCGACCTTATTGGCCTGCTGGACCGCGTTGGTCGCATAGGTATCGGGCGAATAACTCGGCCCGCATCCGGCCAAACCCATGGCCATCAACAGCGGTAACAGGCGCATCGCGAAAATTCTCCGTCGCATCCGCCTTACAGATTGGTGGTAACCGCCGCGCGTCAACCCTGGCGGTTGATCAAAGCCTCTTGTAGGGTCGTTGCGAGGTGCTACAAAAGGAAACGGTATGACCTGGCGTAAAGCATGCCTTGCGATGTTGGCATTGTTACTGACATGGCCGGTTCACGCGCAAACGCCAAAACCCGGCGGCGTCCTGCGCGTCTTCCATCGCGACAGTCCCGGCAGCGCGTCGATCCTGGAAGAATCGAGCGATTCGGTCACGGCGCCATTCATGGCCGTGTTCAATAATCTCGCGTTATTCAAACAGGACGAAGCCCGCAACACGCTTGAAACGATCGAGCCGGAACTGGCGACCGCATGGGCGTGGAGCGCCGATCAGACCGCGTTGACCTTCACGTTGCGCGAAGGGGTGCGCTGGCACGATGGCAAACCCTTCACCGCGGCTGACGTGAAATGCACCTGGGATTATCTGTTGGGCAGGTCCGCGGCGGCATTGCGTAACAATCCGCGCAATGGCTGGTATCACAATCTGAGGGATGTGACGCCGGATGGTGATTTTAAGGTCACGTTCCACCTGAACCGCCCGCAGCCCGCGCTGTTGCCGCTGCTCGCCTCCGGCTATTCCGTGATTTATCCCTGCCATGTTCCGCCGCGCGATATGCGCACGCACCCGATCGGCACCGGTCCGTTCAAATTCGCCGAGTTCCGCGCCAACGAATATATCAAGCTGGTGCGCAATCCCGATTATTGGCGCACGGCGCGTCCGTATCTGGATGGTATCGAATTCACGATCATCCCAAGCCGCGGCACCTCCATTCTGGCGTTCGTGTCGGGGAAGCTGGATATGACATTCCCGAACGAAATCACCGCGCCGATGATGAAGGATATTCAGACGCAGGCGCCCAATGCGATTTGCCGGATGATTGCGAACAATTGCACGATCAACGTGATCGTGAACCGCGAGAAAGCGCCCTTCGATGACCCTGACATGCGCCGCGCGCTGGCGTTGTCGCTGGATCGCAAGACGTTCATCGACATTCTGACCGAGGGCAACGGTGTCATCGGCGGTGCGATGCAACCGGGACCCGAAGGTGCATGGGCCATGCCACCAGCGATGCTCGCGACGGTGCCGGGGTTTGGTGGCGATATCGAAAGCAATCGCGCCGAGGCCCGCGCGCTGATGAAAAAGCACGGGTTTGGACCGGACAACCGGATGAAGTTGAAGGTCTCGGCGCGCAACGTGCCGTCGCACCGCGATGTCGGTGTGCTGCTGGTGGAAACCTTGCGGCAAATTTATATCGACGCCGAACTGGAACCGATCGACACGGCCGCGTGGTTTCCGAAAATCACCCGCAAGGATTACGTGATCGGACCGAACATCACCTGTGGCGCGATCGACGACCCCGACCAGAATTTCTATGAGAATTACAGCTGCGGCTCGCGCCGTAATTTTACCCAATATTGCAACAAGGATCTGGAACCGTTGTTCGAGCGGCAGTCGATGGAAACCGATGTCGCGAAGCGGCGCGCGATGGTTTGGGAGATCGACCAGAAACTGCAGGAGGATCTGGCGCGCCCGATCCTGTATCATAACAAGGTGGCGACGTGCTGGCAGCCGTGGCTCCACGGTATCACGCCGATGGTGAACAGTATTTATAACTGGCCACGGTTTGAGAACGTTTGGCTGGAGCGATAACCCCTGCCCGGCCCGCGCGCTATAGGCCGCGCGCCGACGCGATGAAC
>JAYVXQ010000500.1:0-3220 GCA_043785025.1 Acetobacteraceae bacterium | reverse complement strand
AAGGGCCGCGCTTCGGTGGTTTCGCCGCGTTATATGGCGTTCCGGAAACGATCGCTCTGATCCGCGACAGCCTGGCGCGCGCCCCGGCCCCGGCTACGGCCACGGCCTGATTGATGGCGGATTTGCTGGTGGAGCCCAAAAAGCCCAAAGGGGCGAGCCGATATTTAACGCATCTGCCGCCGGTCATCGGCGTCATCCTGCTGGTCGGCGCGATCTACGTCGTCCAGAAGGAGTTCAGGCACCTCAAACTGCATGACATCTCCGAGGCGTTGCACGCGATTCCACCGCTGGCGCTGGTGTTTTCCTTTGTCTGGACCATCCTGTCGTATTTCATCCTGACGTTTTACGACCGTCTGGGAACCATTTACGCCGGCCATAAGGTGTCGTACGGCCGCGTCGCCTTCGCCTCATTCTGCGCCTATTCCCTCGCGCATAATCTGGGCTTCGCCGCCGTGTCGGGCGCGGCGGTGCGTTACCGCCTGTATGCGCACTGGGGTCTGACCCCGTTCGAAATCGCCAAGACCGTCGCCTTCTGCAGCCTCACCTTTGCCCTCGGCGCTCTCGTACTCGGCGGTACGCTGCTGATGATCGAGCCCGCGACGATCCCGTTCTTCGGCCAGCATTTGCCGCCTTTGGTGCTGCGCGGGCTGGGTTTGCTGCTGTGGGGCATCGTGATCGGCTACGTGACGCTGGCGCGGATCGTCGGGTCGTTCACCCTGCGCGGGCATGAGATCGAGTTGCCGCGCTGGCGCATGGCCATCGTGCAGGTCGTGCTCGCCACGGTCGACGTGGCGGTGACCGCGACCATTTTCTACGCCCTGCTGCCCGATGCCCCCGGCCTCACCTGGACCACATTCCTCGGCGTCTATGTCGCGTCCTATACCGCCGGTCTCGCGGCCAATTTGCCAGGCGGGATCGGCGTGTTCGACACCGCGATGCTGTTCGGCCTGGAGCCCTTCGTCGACGCCCCGCATATCGTCGGCGCGATCCTGGTGTTCCGGCTGTATTACTACATCATCCCCCTGTTCCTCGCGGGCGGGATGTTCGCGATCAACGAGATTTTCATGCGCGGCGCGGCGGCCGCCGCCAAACCGGGCACCGAACCCGCCGCCGTCGACGCCGCCGAACGGTGGAGCGAGCCGGATTTCGCCGTCGCCGCCGCCACCGCGCTGGTCGGCCTGTGCGGTGCGATGCTGCTGGTACTGGGCATTATCGCGCCGGGCACGGATTATTCCTGGCTCGATCCGGAACTGGCGGATATCGCGACCCGCGCGGGACAATTCGTGCCATCCCTGATCGGCGCGGGTCTGGTCGTCATGGCGTTGGGCCTGTCGCAGCGCGTCAACCTCGCCTGGGGTCTGACCATTCTGTTGCTGCTGGCGGGTGCCGGGTTCGCGGCGACGCAGGATCACCAGGGCTGGATCGTGGCCGCTCTGGCCCTCTGCGCCGCGCTGTTGGCGCCGTTCCGGTCGTATTTCTACCGGCGGGCCTCGCTGTTGAGCGGCCCGTTCGAGGCATCGACCGCCGTGTCCTTGCTGCTTCTGGTGATTTGCGTGCTGGCGCTGATCCTGGCCCGCCACCAGACGCAGATCCTGGATAATAACGCCTGGTGGATGGTGATCCTGTCGCCCTCGCTGCCGAACGGAGTGCGGTTCGCGGTCGCGATGTCGGTGGTGCTCGCCGCGATCGCGATCTGGCTGCTGGTGCGGCCGGGCCGGGTCCGCGCCTTGCCCTGGGATGCCGCCGCGTCCCGCCGCCTGTTCAACATGGGCGCGGCGCCGCCGCTGAGCGCCGACGGCATGGTCACCGGAGAAACCAACCGCGCGGGCCTGCCATTCCGCCGCGTGGGCCGCGTGCTTCTGGGCATTGGCGATCCGGCGGGCGCGGAAAGCGACAAGATCTCGGCGGTCTGGCGTCTGCGCGACCTCGCCCGTCAGGAAGGACTGCACCCCGCGTTCTGGCGCGTCGGTCCGGGTCTGCTCAAAGTCTACGCCGATCTCGGGATGACCCCGCTGCCCCTTGGCCATCTGGGCCAGATCATCGCGGTCGAGGAAGAAGCCGATCCGGGACGGCGTTATCTGGTGTGCGTGGCGGAGCGGGATCTGAAGGCGTTGATGGCGCAGATGCCCGAACTCGCGGGCCTGGCTTCACCCGAGGGATAAGCGCCACTCTGAATTGGGGCGCCGAATCGGCATGGCGAATCGGAACGGGCGCTTAAAAACGCCGCCATGCCCGATTTGTCCTTATTGCTGGCCGGTCTCGCCGCGTATGCCGCGATCACCGCCGCCGCCGTCGCCGCCTGGCAGAGCCGGTCCATCGCCGCGCTGCGCGCGCTGACCGAGCATTCTTTAAGCTCCGGGCGCGCCGAGGCCGAGGCGACCCGCGCCGTCGTTCATGCCGCCGCGACTCAGGCGGCGGTGGCGCAAGCGACGGCGCAAGGTGCCACCGAGACGGCGATCGAGCGCATCCGCCTGGCCGTCAACGAGCACCTGCAAACCGCCGTCGAGAAGCAGATGACTGACAGCTTCGCCCGGGTGATCGAACAATTCGCCGCCGTGCAGAAAGCGATCGGGGAGGTCAGCACCGTCGCCGCCGGCATCGGCGACATCAAGCGCCTGTTCAGCAACGTGAAGACCCGTGGCGGATGGGCCGAAACCCAGGTGCGCGGCTTGCTGGAGGATGCCTTGCCGCCCGACGCCTGGCGCGCCAACCACAAGGTCCGCGCCGACAGCGATGAGATGGTCGATTTCGCGATTTTCATGCCGATGCGGGGGGAGCGCCGTCCCGTGCTGCCGGTCGACGCCAAATTTCCGCTGGAGGATTACGAGCGTTTATCCGCCGCCTCCGCCGCCGGCGATCCGGCCGCCGAACGCGCCGCACTGGCGGGCCTGGAGCGGCGGGTGCGCGACGAAGCCCGTAAAATCGCCCGCAAATATCTGTTCCCCCCGGTGACCGTGGATTTCGCGGTTCTGTATGTGCCGACCGATGCCTTGCATGCCGAGATCGCCCGCATCCCCGGCCTGATCGACCAGATCGGACGCGAGCAGCGCGTCCTGGTCATGGGGCCGACCTTGTTCCCCGCTTTGCTGCGCACCGTCCATCTGGGGTTCGTGACGCTGGCGTTGGAGGACAAAGCCGATGAAATCCGCGCGTTATTGGGTGTCACCCGATCCGAGATCATCAAGATGGACGCCGTGCTGGAACGCCTGGCGCGCCAGGC
>JAYVXQ010000499.1:0-10406 GCA_043785025.1 Acetobacteraceae bacterium | reverse complement strand
CGCTTGCGGCCAGCCGTTTCAGGTCCTCGCCGGTCAGCGTGGCCCCGCCGTGTCCGCGGTCGGCCGCGAGTTCCTCCACCGGCTGCTCGCCAAGGGCGCGCGCGTCGTCCAACAGGGTCTGGAGGGAGGACAGGTCGGCCTCATCGGGGTCGCGGCCCAACAGCGCCTCGAACTTGCGCAGGCGGGAGGCGTCCCGGTCATGGCGCTCGGCGGTCAACTCAGCCCAGATCTTGTCAAGGTTCGTCGTGGGGATACGCTCGGCGCGGAGTTGGCCGGTCACCTGGTTGATGAAGTCGTCCACCGCTGTCTCAAACACGCGGGAGGCCACGGCCGCGGCGCAATCGCTGATATAGCGGAACGGCGCTTCGGGTTGAGTGGTCGGCTTCGCGATGAGCGCCGTTCGCTCGCCGTCCGAGAAAATCGTGATGTTGGGCCAGACATACCCTTCGCCGATCGTGGTCATGCGGTGGGAAAACACCCAATCGGGCGCGTTGGTTCGCGGCTCCCACCGCAGCCGCCACCAGTTCCAGCACAGCCATTCGGCCAGGTTGTACGCGGACAGTAGCGGCGCCGTGCGGATGCGGTTCACCAGGCCGTCGCGGCCTTCGGTCAGCCAATTGCCATTGGCGAGGACGCCAATGGCGGCGAAGCAGGCGCGCTCTTCCGGTGCGCCCTTCTGGAGCGTTTCCCAATCCGCCGAGATGGTCAGCGTGGGCTGCATCGCCGCGTCCATTCCTTCAATATCAGGTTACGAAAATCGTCATCTTCTTCCAATCGATAGCCATGATAGCCGTTATTGTCGATCTTGGCCTCATAAACCTCGCCGTGGGCATCGACCGACCATATGTATTTTGGTTTTTCGCCGTCCGGGAAATCGCTGCACATACCAAGAAGCATACCTTGACGAAGTAGGTCCTGGGCCTCCTGCATCAGGATGACCCGCTTACCGTCACAGAGCGATTTCCATGGCCGCGGGTTGACCGGAGGCTGAAAACCGTAATCTCCCGGATGCCGCTTGTGCAGCGAGCTGCCGGTATAGGCGGCCTCCTGTGCCAACGCCTTGCGGTCCGGCTCGCCAAGGCGGTCTGGCGGGGCAAGGCGCCGTTTGGGATTATGACTTTGGCGCCGGGTCATTGAACACCCGACACGGTGCCTGAGACGGCGGCGCCCCGGGAATGGAAGACTTCTGCGAGCGTCGCTCCCTTTTCCGCCAGAGCTTCCAGCCATTTGTCGCGGCGATCTCCGAGGCTTGTCGCTTCGCGATCGTTATCATCAGCGGACGCGGCCAGCACCGCCGCGCCGTCCTCGACCGGCGGCGGTTCCTCCCCGCGCGCCCAGGCGAGGGAGCGGGCGATTTCCCAGCGCGCCTGGCCGAGGATGGTTTCGTCCGTGCTGGATTCCCATTTCACCAGTTGCTCGATCAGCCGGTGCAGCCGGTCGCGTTCCGCGCGGCGCGCGTCATCGGTGCCGAACCGGTCCGGCCAGGCGGAGGGATCGTCCACCAGTTGCGCGAATAGCACGGCCCGGCACGCCGCCAAAGGCCGCCGCGCCCACCACAGATGCTAGGGTGGAGCGATGGCCATGCCGGAATACTCTTTTCCCGTGCCGGCGCCTTGTTGATGGCGTCCAGCGGCAGGGAAACCTCGATCGGCTTCTTGCGGATAATGGGGCCTGGGAGGGACAACGGGCCGGGTTCCTCGGACGTGAGGGGACCGTGATACAGCAAGCGCCCAGCTCCGTCATGCGGCGGGATTTTGGCTGGGAGAGTCCGAAGCGGCGTTCAAACGGTTTGAAAAAGCGCAGCGCGATCACGGGCTATTTGGGTTCCACTTTGGATCGAATGCCCCTCAGCTCCGCACGGGCTCCACACCTGGGCCGATCGCGAGCAACGTATAGCCGGGCCGCGATGTTCTCTCGCCCCGCATTGCCTGCCTGGTCCGGACGGTAGCGCGAGAGGGCTTTCCGACCCAATCGAGGTTGAGGCGGGCGACCTCGTCGTCCGCCAGGTCCGCGCCGAGGACTCCGCCGATCGTGCCAAACCCCACGGTGCGGTATTCGAACAGCCGCCGCTCCGGCAGCACGCCCGCGAGTTCGCCGTCCATGATTTCCTCGGTTTCACGAAGGGTGGTGATCGATGCCCGCTCCGCCGCGCGCTGCACCGCGGCCCGGTCGAACGGGCGGTCCAGTTCGCCCGAGACAAGCCGGAAGACCGCGTCGCTTCGCCGCATCAGGTCGAAGAACCCGCGCACCGCATCCAGAACGCGGCCATCGAGGTTGGTCACCGAGGCCAACGACACCTCTTCGTCCGGCTCGGCGAACGCGAGCATGACGCGGGCGGTCTCGTCCATCGCCTCTTTCAGCGCGGAGGCGAGAAGTGGCGTCTGTGGCGCGAGTTCCTCAAGGCGGAAACCAAAGGACCCGCGCACGACATGGGTGATGTAGAGCTTCGATTGGTCCCGGCCCGGAATATTGCCGCGTTGGCCAAGCCGTCCCGTTTGACGATAAGCGAACTGGCGGGTGACAATATCCTGGTAGGACTTCGCCGCGTCCGCGCCGAATTCCGCTTCGATGCCACGATTGTCGATCACCGGCCGGCCGCTGAAGAAAAGCGTCGCCGAGGCGGTGGTCTCCGGCGTGGCCTCCATCTTCGCCAGTTCCGCGCGCAATTCGTCACGGTGCGCTTCCAGGCTCATGGCGCTGAGATCGTCTTCGTCCGTCATCTCCGCCAGCAACGCTTCCACGGCGGCAAGGTTGGCCGAGACGAAATCGCGTTCGAGTTTCTGGGTCATGGGCTGCCTCCTTCGGCAACGGATTCGTCGAGAAGCACGCGAGCTGGCGCGTCCATTTCCCCGGCGCCGAGCCTGACCCGCAACATCCCTTTCCAACGGGTCGTCTCGCGCTGGTGGGAAAACAATTGCAACCAGTAGCGGGACAGGGACACGAGTGATTCCGGGTTGGCGTCGAGTTGCACGAAGAACACGTCCAGCCTGAAGCGTTCCTTAACCGTCCGGCGATCAAACACCTGTGGATTCGGATTGAACAGTGGCCGCCAGGCAGACCAATCGGGCGTCTCGGGCCGGTGCGGAAAAAGACCAAATCGAGGTCGTTGGGTTCCTTGTCCTCCACGAAGCTGCCATCGAGCCATTGGAACCCTTTGTCGATCCCGATGACACGCATCGCCGCGCGGTGGTCCAGCCAGCCGCGCAGGATTTCCCGGCGCCCAGGGGTTGTGCCGAAACGCGCGACTATTTCGCTGGCGGTCACATCGTAGGGCGACATCAGGGACGGCGCGGCGCCGGGCGTGGAACCCAGGAACGGCGGCAAAACCCCATCCTGCGTAAATGGCGGTATTGTCATCACCGGCCACCCACCATGATCCTGGAGCGCGGGAGTACCAAGGTTTGTTCCTCCACAAGGAATCGTTCCGCCACGTCAAAATAGCCGGTCTCAGGGTACAACGCGAGCGGAGGAAATTCGGAACACCCTGTCACGCCGGAACCTCGCTCCGCGCCAGCAGTGGCCGCAATTCATAGATCACAGCCGACGACCCGAAGTCCGGTGGTGCCCCGAACGGCCGCCGCACATAGGCCAGCCGGTCAACGAACCCATTACGCACCAGCGCGATCGCGAGGATAAAACTGTCCTGCCGGTTGAGCGCCACCACGATTTCGTTCCGCGTCACAATGATCACGTCGGCATCGGACTGGCGGCCCTTCACCTCGATGCAGCGCATGGCGCCGGACTTCTGGTGCCATGATTCGATGTCGTAGCCAATCTTTTGCGCTGACACGTCGCGCGGTTCCCAGCCGAGGCGCCGTTCCGCGTCCATGACGGCATCCATCGCCAGTTGCTCGGTATCACCCGGGTCTTCGGAGAAGACACTCGGTTTCGCCTGGGGGATATTCATCGCCTCATCAAGCAAACCCTTCGGCACGACCAGGGCGCCCCCAATGACCATGGGCGGAAGAGCGGCCAGGGCGCGCTGGCGTTCCAGGTCTTGCTTCCGCCACCGCAACCGCTCGGCCAGATCGTTCGCGCGCCCAGAGGCGACGCTGGCCGGTAAACGGGTGCGCTGACCTTCCTGTTCACGCAGCTTCAGAAGCCCGGCCCGCCCGTCCCAATGCTGAATCTCCCGGTTGAGGCGGATGACGACCTGGTCTTCTTCCTTGTCGATCTCAACCAGGCGGCGCGCCCGCACCTCGGCCAGATGCGCTGGAGCGAGTTCGGCGATGGCATAGGACTCGGCGAGGCGATCCAATCCGCTGGCCAACCAGGGCGCCGCCAGCACCTCAGCGCCCAGAGCCCGCCGTTCCGCCTCCGTCGCTGGGCGGTAATCGAGATATGGCGCGGGCCCGGCGTCGGTCACGCCACCGTTGGGCCGGATTTCGGCGAATTGCAGGCGTTGGGAGACGATGATGGGCTGGCCGTCCCGCCGGACGCGGCCGTCGCGCACCGCATGCTGAATGTATGCCAACGCACGTGGCTGGAACCCGGTATCTGTTTCGTCGATCAGTACGGCGCCCTGCTTGAGCACCGCGCCATATTGTTCCTCGATCAGATCAACCACCGAATCGAGCAACTTGTATCCTGGGCACAGAAACTTCGCCACCGGAGGTCCGGCGATGAAGGGTTTGTCGAAACAGACCCGCTCGTATCGGTCCAGGACCGGGTCGCCGCGGCCGATCTCCCGGTCGCGGCGGCGGATGGCGGCGGGGACGTGAGTGATTTCCCACCGGCCAGTCTCGCGGCGGCTGATCCGGCCGCCAAGACGTTGAAAGGCTTCCAGGAAGAAGGCGCTGACGAAATGAGGTTGCAGCTTGCGGGCGGCGGCTCGCTCCATACTCCGCCGCAGTTCTTCGATGCTCGCCATGGACAGGATGGAGCGCACCAACGCTTTTTCGTCCAGCAACGCCTGGATGCGTTCCCTGTCCACCGCGCCATCGACCACCTGATGGAGACGGGCGCGGACTTCGGGTTGCTCGCCATAGCGAATGGCGTCAATCAGCAGATCGCGGAGCGCCTGACCCTCGAACAGCTTGCCGAGAACATCGTAGACCCGGCCGCCAAGAGCCTCCCGCGCGGCCTCCATCTTTTCCAGCAAGCGGGCGTAGACATCGCCTTCTCGTGTTCCGGCTGCGACGAGATTCCAAAGGTGGCAGACCTCGGTCTGGCCGATTCGGTGGATGCGGCCGAACCGTTGTTCCAGGCGATTGGGGTTCCATGGCAGATCGTAATTCACCATCAAATGGGCGCGTTGCAGGTTCACGCCTTCGCCTGCCGCGTCGTTGGCCACCAGCACGAGTGTGTTGGGATCGTGCATGAAGGACTCGACGGCTTTGCGGCGGTCGTCACGGCTAACGCCCCCGTGGATCACGATCACCGCCTCGGGCCGGCCGAGGCGTTGGCGGATGTTGGCCGCCAGATATTCGAGGGTGTCGCGCGGTTCGGTGAAAACGATCAGCTTGCGGCGGTTGCCCTCGCTGTCGGTCATCTCCGGCCGGTCCAGGATGCTGTCCAGTTGCCGCCATTTGGCATCCTGGCCGGAGCGGCGCACCGCCAGCGCCTGCTCCTCCAGGTCGCGCAGGATGAGAATTTCCGCGCGTAGTTCGGCGAGGCTCCGGGCGGCGGTGGCCTGATCGAGGACGGTTGCTTCCAGGACCTCGATTTCGGTTTCCGGCGCGTCCTCCAGGTCTTCGGGATCGGGCACACGGACGTTGGGATCGAGATCGGCTGAAAGCGGTTCGCCCCCTCGCACGCGCAGTTCCTCTTCGACAAGCCTGGCTTCGAGGCGGGTGCGGCGGCGAGAAAGGGAGCGGTAGATCGCTTCCGGCGATGAGGCGAGGCGGCGTTGCAGAGTTTGAAGCGCGAACCCGACGTTTTGGCGGCGCTTGGCATCTTCGCCGATGCGATCGGCGCGGTTCATTTCCTCCCGAACATAGGCGGTAACCGCGGCGTAGAGAGACGCTTCGGCCGGGGAAAGCTCGTATTTGGCGGTATAGGCGCGCCGCTCCGGGAACAGGAGGGAGCCGTCGAATCGGCGGAGTTCTTCCTTGGTCATGCGCCGCATCAGATCGGCGACATCGACCGGTTGGGTGCGATCACGCGGGCGACCCTCGAATCTGTCGCCGTCGAGCAAGGACATAAAAAGTTGGAAGTCCTCTTGTTTGCCGTTGTGCGGGGTGGCGGTCATCAGCAGGAAATGGCGGCATCGCTGGCCAAGGAGGTGGCCGAGCCTGTGGCGTTGCGTGACCTTGACCTCATCGCCGAAGCGCGTGGCTGACATACGGTGCGCCTCGTCGCAGACGATCAAGTCGAATTCGGGCGCGGCGGTCAACAGGGCCTGGAGGTCTTCGGCGCGTGCCAGCATATCCAGGCGGGCGAGCCAGAGGGGACGCTCAGCGAACGGGTTCCCGGTGCGGGCGCTTTCCACGAGGTCTCGGGAAAGGATGTCAAAGTGTAGGCCGAATTTCCGATCGAGTTCATCCTGCCACTGGTCAATCAGGCTACCCGGCGCGACGATCAGGCAACGGTCGAGATCGCCCCTGATTGCCAGCTCCTTGATAAACAGACCGGCCATCACCGTTTTTCCTGCGCCCGGGTCATCGGCGAGCAGAAAGCGCAAGGGCTGGCGGCCAAGCATTTCGCCGTAAACGGCGGTGATCTGGTGCGGCAACGGCTCTACCTGGGACGTGTGGACCGCGAGATAGGGGTCAAACAGGTGTGCCAGCCGAATGCGCCGAGCCTCAGACACGAGGCGAAGGGCCGCACCGTCGCCCTCGAATGACCAAGATCGCGCCGCGCCGTTGAGCGGTTGCAGCCGAGGCTCATCGTCACGGCTGAGGATGACTTGCTCGACGCCACCGGCGCTTTTCTCGAAAGTCGCTTTCAGCGCGGCGGTGCCAAACCATTCCACATGAATGATTCGCGCCGGCCCCATGGAGGACAGTCCGGAAATCTGCGTGCCAGGGGTTAGCTCTTCGAGGCGCATGGCCATAGGGGACAAACAATCAGTTGAAGTTCGGGAACTTATCACAAACACGGCTCATTTCCGAACCGGGCGCGCTCGTCATGGTGGTTGAATATCGCTGGTCCCACCGTGCTGAGACCGATGCCTGAGGAGGATCGTCACCCCGCGCGTGGCACCATCGCCACAACGACAGCGTTTGCCTCGCGGCCATCGATGGCCCCCGCCAGAAGTCTTCCCCAATGCTCCATCGCCCGAACTTGCTCGGGCCAGCGGCTGGCGCGCTGGTAGACCCCCAGAACACCGCCACGGGTCGCTGACTGCCGGTGGTTCAGGATTGCGTCCACAACGGTCTCGGGGATGCCCGCCTCACCCAGGGCGGTGGCGAACGAGCGGCGGAAATCATGCCAGGTCCAGTCCGCCAGGTCAGCGCCTTTGCTGATTCGGTTTTTAAGCCGTGTGAAAGTGTCCAAAGCCTTGCCTGACTCTGGAGCCGGAAACACCAGTCCCTTCCCGTTGCTCTCCTTTCGGCGATCCCGAAGTAGGTCGATCGCCAAAGGATGAAGATGCAAGCGATGCGGATCGCGGTTCTTGGTCATGTGGGCAGGCTGCCGCCATTCCCCCGTACCGAGATCGAGGTGAGACCAATCCAGCCGTGCAGCTTCGCCCCTGCGACAGGGAACCGCTATGAGGAATCGGGCATAATCACGCCAAACCGACTCCTGTAACTCTCCCGCTGCCTTCCAGAGGCGCGCCAGTTCCTCCGGGGTGAGATAATGCGATCGCGCTGACGGCGCCTTGGGCCGCCGTGACCGGGCGATTAAAAAGCATGGGTTAGCGGCGATGTGGCCGGCGTCCTGACACCAGTCAAGAAATCGGGAAAGTGCGCCAAACCGCTTGCGGGCAACCGTTTCGCCGCCGCCTCTGGCATTCAGCAGCTTTCTGATATCCGGTTCGGCGAGGTCAGCGGCGGGCTTGTCACCCGCGTCCATCGCGGTCAGGGAGAAACCGACCTGTGCCAGTTCCTCCGCGACATATGAAGCCGACGGCAACCCGGCACCGCGCATCTTCGGGCGGTGTGGCAATGCTTCCGTATACTCGGTCATCAGATGGGCCAATGTCGTGGCTCGCTTGCGCCGCTCGGCCGCCTGTTTCTGCTTTTTTTCCTCTACGGGATCGCCACCGGCCACGATCTGGCCCTTGAGGCGGTTGGCCTCGGCGCGGGCATCGTCAGGCGAATGAGACTCAGGGTTGCCGATCGTCACAGTGCGGTTCGGGAACCGCTTGCCCGTCATCGCATCGCCACCGCGCAGGCGATAAGAATAGCTCCAGGCCATACCGCGAGGGTTCACGATCAGCGCCAGCCCGCCGCAATCCTTGTCGCGGACCACGAGTCGCTGGTTAGGCTTCCGCCGCCGCCACACCGCCTCGATCGTGGTCTTGGTGATCTTCACCGGGCCTTCGCTCGTTACGTCCATGATTGTCCTGTCGGGTCTGTCCCAGAAAAAGCTGACAGGACACTGACAGGACACATGGTCCGGAAGCAAGCGGAAACCGACGTGACCCAGCGGAGCGGAAATATGCAGATATCCCCTTTATTTCATAGGATTATGCGGAGACCCACGGGACCTGACGGGGGCTGACGGAACCCTACTCCCTGGGATTCCCAATCCTGGGGCCGTGGGTTCGAATCCCGCCGGGGACGCCATTGCCGAACAAAACTGGGCACCATTCCGCCAGCGTTAGGCAATCCGCCAACGGCCGCCGCTTTCGCCAGCGAAGCCGTCGGTCCGCGCATCCGAATGTCGGTATCCCCGACCACGACCTGATCGACGAACAGACGCAAATACGCCTTGCGGAAGGCCGGATCGCCATTCTTCAGAACCTCCCGCAGCGCGATCGCGAATTGCTCAATGCTCGCGGCGGTGATCGCCGCCGCACCATTCGATCCTCCGGAATCATTCAGCAGCCGCACCCGCTCGCCGGCCGACTGGCGAGCCAGCCGCGCGCCATCGAGACGTTCCTTCAGACTCGGGTCATTCACATTGATCAGCCCGTTCTCGACCAGTTCCAGCAGCCGGCTGACCCGCCCCTCGGCCTCGGTCGCCGCGCGCCGCGCCTGAGCCAGTTGTCCTCGGCGGCTGGTGTCAGCGTCCGCCGATCGGGCTACGTACGCCTCAAGAATGACCTTCAGACGGTCAGGCGTGAACAGGGTGTCCGACAGATGTTCCAGGACCATACCGTCCAACGCGGGCATCGAGATACTTCGTCCTGGGCAAACCGTCTTGCCCTTCTGTGCGCATCCGGCACAGGTGTAGTACCGGTAACGGCCGCTCTTACCAGTCCGTAACGTCATGCCGGAGCCGCAAGTCGCGCATCGCGCGAGGCCGGTCAGAAGAGTCGGATTGCCGACGACACGCGGCGGGACTCGCTTCGGACTGCGTGACTTCAGGCTGGCCTGCACTGCTTCAAAATCTTCCGCCGTAATGATCTGTGGCACCGCGAGCGCGATCCACTGTTCGGTGTCTTTCCCACGCCCGGTACGGGAATCCCGCCGGTTGAACTGATGCACGCCCGTGTAGGTGGTGGCAGTCAAAATCCGGTGCACACAGGAAATGTGGAACGGCTTGCCCCGACGCTGACACCCGGCTCTATTCAGACGATTAACGATCGCCTTGACGCCCAGAAGCATGCCCGCCCTGCCAGGCGCGAGGTCGAAAATCTCGCGCACCTGAGCGGCCTCGGCTTCGTTGACCGCCAGCACCTTCTTGACTTTCTGCCGACGCTTCTCGGCACCAACCGTACGATAGCCGAACCGGGGCGAGGCGCCATTCCAGAACCCCGGACGCGCATTCTCCCGCATCGCGCGCAGCGTGTGTTTGGCATTCTCCCGGCTCTGGTATTCGTCGAAACTGCCGAGAATCTGGCGAATCAGGTTGCCGGTGGTGTCATCCTGGAACTCCTGCGTCATCGAAACGAGCGCGACGCCCGCCTTGCGCAGCTTGCGAATGTACATCTCGCTGAGGAACTGTTCCCGGAAGAACCGTGACATGGAGTGACCAGAACCAGATCAAAGGGATGCGCCGCCCCGGTGGCGGCGTCGATCATGCGTTGGAACTCGGGACGACGGTCGTCCGTGGCGGAGGCGCCGGGTTCCAGGAACGTCTCGGCCAGGATCATGCCGCGCGCCGTGCGATAAGCTTCGCCTTGCTTGATCTGATCCGGGATCGACAACTCGCCCTCCGCCTGGCGGGTCGTCGAAACCCGAACGTAAAGGGCTACGCGCTGTTTTTCAGGTCCGATTTCAGACATTCATCCCTCGAGGGATTGAGGAGCCGGGCGATTGTATACCTGGGTTTCGGAGAAATCCGGGTATACGCGCCCAGGGTTGGTGTGGCGGCGGGCGCAAAACCAAAAGGATACCCGGATTTCGGAGAGATCC
>JAYVXQ010000498.1:0-3221 GCA_043785025.1 Acetobacteraceae bacterium | reverse complement strand
CGTCGAAACCGGCATGGCCGAGGCCTTCGCGGATCTGGCGGCGGCGCTGCGGCGGGAGGACGCGGAATGACCTATATAACCGCTATTACGGCGGGGGGGCCTGAATGGAGCCGAGAACGCGCGCGTTGATGGCGCTACGCCGATCGCGGCGGATCGAGACCGATCTGGCGCGGCGCGATCTGGGTGTGGTGCTGGCGCATGAGGCGGATCTGATCGCGCGCGAGCGGGCCATCGCGCGGGAGGTCGAGGGCGCCCGGCGGGAGATCGGCGCCTTCGATCCGGACGTGTTTGCCGCGTGGTTAGGGCGGATGGCGGCGCGACGGGCGGCGCTTGGCGGGGAAGCGCGGGCGGCGGGGGAGACGGTCGCGGCGGCGCGGCGGGAACTGGCGGCGCGGCGGATGGCGGAGACGGCGGCGGAGGACGTCCTGGGCCACATCATGGCGGAGCAGGCGCTGGATGTGGCGCGGCGGGATCAGATGACGTTGGAAGACGTGGCGCGGGCTTTGCGGCGCGGGGTTGGGTGAGGGGAGAGATCTGGGCTCCGCCCTGATCTCTCACATTGCCCAAACCCCACGTAAGCACCACGATCAGTTTTTCACCGGGAATCGTATCGCCGTGCCGGATTTCAACTGGGAGCGCGAAGCCGGCGGCCGGGTCGCCGGCGTCGATGAGGTCGGCTGCGGGCCTCTGTGCGGTCCCGTGGTCGCCGCCGCCGTCGTGTTTCCGCACGGGGTCGCGCCGGAGCTCGCGATGCTGCTGGACGATTCAAAAAAACTCACTGCCGCGGCGCGCCACATCGCCTTCCTCGCGCTGCGGATGCCGGGGGTGGCGGAGATCGGGATCGGCGCCGCCTCAGTGCGGGAAATCCTGGCGTTGAACATATTGGGCGCGTCGTTGCTGGCGATGCGCCGCGCGGTAGCGCGCTTGCCGGTGGCGCCGGATCTGGCGCTGGTGGATGGCAACCGCCCGCCGATGCTGGCCTGTCCGGTGCGCTGCCTGGTCGGCGGCGACGGGATCAGCCTGTCGATCGCGGCGGCCTCGATCGTGGCGAAAGTGGTGCGCGACCGCGGCATGACCCGGCTGGCGGCGCGCTATCCCGGCTATGGGTGGGAGCGGAACGCGGGATACCCGAGTGCGGCGCACCGGGCGGCGCTGGAGGTTTTGGGGGTGACCCCGCATCACCGCGCGGGATTTGCTCCGGTGGCCCGAATCCTGAACGCGAATTGGCGTCAGCCGGAGGCGTGAGCGGCCCGTCAGCCGCGTTTCGGCTCGAACCGGTACGGCGTGACGCCCGCCGTCAGGGGATCGAGCGACAACCGGTGCTCCAGCGGCGGAAACGCACGGCTGCGGCAGTCCGGCCTTTCGCACAGCCGGCAGGACAATCCGATCCCGACCTTGGAACGTTCGAGGTCCAGCCCATCGGCATACACCACGTCGGGAGCGTGGGAGACGGCGCAGCCCATGGCGACGACGTGCACCGCCGGGGGTTCGCCCCAGCGGGCCGAAGGGCGGGTGACCGCGCGCGCGAAACACAAATAGGCGGCGCCGTCGGGCAGCTCGGCGACCTGCACCCGCGTCGCGCCGGGGGACGCGAACGCCGTGTGCACGATCCAGCGCGGGCAGGAGCCGCCGTAGCGCGCGAAGGGATAACCGGCCGCGGCGAATCGTTTCGATACGTTACCAGCGGGATCGACGCGCAGAAAGAAGAACGGCACGCCGCGGGCATTCGGGCGTTGCAACGTCGACAGCCGGTTGCAGGCCTGTTCGAACGAGACGCCGAAGCGCGCCGACATCGCCTCCATATCATGGCGTAACAATGTCACCGTCGCGAGGAACGACGTATAGGGCATCAGCAAGGCGCCGGCGGCGTAGTTCAGCAGGCCGATGCGGATCAGCATCCCCGCCTCGGGCGTGGAGGTGTTGGCGTCGCGCACCATGGTTTCGATTACGTCACGGGCTTCCAGCAGCATCAATTGGAACGCCATGTGAAAGCCGCGACTTTCGCGCGGCAGCGTTTCCGACAAGGTCAGGCCGCGGGTCGCGGGATCGAAACGGCGCAGCGCGCCATCCAGCGGAATGACCCGGACGGTCAGGCCGTGCTCGCGGCGCAATCGTTCCGCGATGGCATGGTTTTTCTCGGCCGGCGCGACATCGCCCAACGCGGCGGAGACGGCGTCGGCGGCGTCCTCCAACGGCGGGAAATGGTTGGTGTGGGCGTCGAAGAAGTCCCGCGCCTCCTCATTCGGCAGCAAGACGCGGCGCCCGGAGGGTAGGGCGATGCCGATGGCGTCCTCGCGCGCGACGCGCCAGGCGCGATACAAAGCCAGGATGGCGCGAGCGGCGTTGGGGCTCGCACCGGCGAGGGCGGCGAGCTCAGCCTCGGGCACCGCGTCGGCGCCAAGCAGCGGGTCAGAAAAGACTTCGCGCAGGCCGCCTTCCATGGCGCGTTCCTGGTTGCCGGATAATTCGCCGAGATCGACGCGCAACGTCTCCGCCAGCTTGATCAACAGGGAGGCGGTGACGGCGCGTTGATCGTGCTCGATCAGGTTCAAATAGGACGCGGAAATGCCGAGGCGCGTGGCGAGGGCTTGTTGCGACAGGTCGCGCTCGGCGCGCAGGCGGCGGACCGTACGGCCGATCATCGTACGGGCCATTTTTACATCCTTTACAAATCCCATTCCGTGTCGGTGAAGTTCACCACCGCATAACAACGGAGTCTGTCAGTTACCGCTTCACCTTCGCGTCCGCAATGTGAAATGTTGACGCCATCGCCACAGACCACAGGAGATCACGACGATGCATCCCGCTTATGCACCCCCCGCCTTCGCGCCAGATGGTATGAATGCCGGAGCTGAACCGAATGGCATTCGCCGCGATTATACGCCCGCCGATGTCGAGAAACTCGCCGGGTCGTTCCGCATTCGCCACACGCTGGCCGAAATGGGCGCCGCCCGGTTGCGGCATTTGCTGGCGACCGAGCCGTTCGTGCCGACCTTGGGCGCGCTGACCGGCAACCAGGCGGTGCAGCAGGTGAAGGCGGGACTGAAAGCGATCTATCTGTCGGGCTGGCAGGTGGCGGCGGACGCGAACTCTGGCGGCGAAATGTATCCGGATCAGTCGCTGTATCCGGTCGATTCGGTGCCGAAAGTCGTGCGGAGCATCAACAACGCGCTGCGCCGGTCCGATCAGATCGCGAAATCCGAGGGCGGCAAGGACGGCAC
>JAYVXQ010000497.1:0-10408 GCA_043785025.1 Acetobacteraceae bacterium | reverse complement strand
ATCACGCCGACGAATTTCATTTGATGTTCGTCGCCAAGGGCGGCGGGTCCGCCAATAAAAGCTTCTTGTTTCAGGAAACCCGCGCGATCCTGACACCGGAAAAACTGCTGAAATTCCTTGAAACGAAAATGAAGACTTTGGGCACCTCGGCCTGCCCGCCTTATCATTTGTCGATCGTGATCGGCGGCACCAGTGCCGAGACGACGCTGAAAACCGTGAAGCTCGCCTCGACCAAATGGCTGGATACCTTGCCGACATCGGGCAGCAAAGCCGGCCACGCGTTCCGCGATCTGGACATGGAACAGAAGGTTTTGGAACTGAGCCGTAACATCGGCATCGGCGCGCAATTCGGCGGCAAGTATTTCTGCCACGACGTGCGGGTCGTGCGCCTCGCCCGTCACGGCGCGTCGCTGCCGGTCGGGATCGGCGTGTCGTGCAGCGCCGACCGTCAGATCAAGGCGAAGATCACGCCCGAGGGAATTTTCCTGGAACAATTGGAAACCGATCCGGCGAAATATCTGCCGGAAACCACGGACGATCACCTGCCGGACGAAAGCGTGGCGGTGAACCTGGATCGCCCGATGGCGGAGATCCGCGCGCAGCTATCGACCTACCCGGTCAAGACGCGCTTGTCGTTGACCGGCACGATGGTGGTCGCGCGCGACATCGCGCATGCGAAATTGAAGGAACGGCTGGATGCCGGTCTGGGCTTGCCGGACTATCTGAAAAACCATCCGGTTTACTATGCGGGACCGGCGAAGACCCCCGTGGGCTATGCGACCGGCAGTTTCGGCCCCACGACGGCCGGCCGCATGGACAGCTATGTCGCCGAGTTCCAGGCCGCCGGGGGCTCGCTGATCATGCTGGCGAAGGGCAACCGCTCCAAAGCCGTCAAGGACGCCTGCAACGCGCATGGCGGCTTCTATCTCGGCTCCGTCGGCGGACCGGCGGCGCGCCTCGCCCAAGACTGCATTCGCAAGGTCGAAGTCCTCGAATACCCCGAACTCGGCATGGAAGCCGTCTGGCGGATCGAGGTCGAGAATTTCCCCGCCTTCATCGTCATGGACGACAAAGGCAACGATTTTTACGAGGGGCTTGAGTAATACCAACGGCCCAAACTGATGACTCTTCCATCAGTTTGGGCCGTTGGTATGGCGCGCCGGGTTGGCGGGCGCCGGCGCGCGAAACGAAAAAAATAATACCAGCGCCGATTGAGCCATCAAAGATGGGTCAATCATAAAGCGCGTTGGTATGACAGACTGGCCCGGGGCGCCTACACATTGGCGGGATGAATTCTTTTTCCAGTCTCGTGGCCGCCCGCTGATGATGCGCGTCATCGCCATTGGGCGGGCGCGCGACACGCCCGAGGCGGCATTGTTCGAACGCTATCGTCCGCGGATCCGCCCTTCTTTGACCCTGACGGAGATCGCCGACGGGAAGGGGGCGCCCGCGGAGATCAAGCGCCGTGAAGCCGAGGCGCTGTTGGCGGCATTGCCGGAAAAGGCGTTCACAGTCGCTCTCGATCTCGCGGGCACTCTGATCGACACGGGGGATTTCGCGCATCGGTTGGATGGGTGGTTGGGTCTGGCGCGTCCGGTTTGTTTTTTGATCGGCGGGGCGGAAGGGTTCGATAGGTCCGTGCTGGCGCGGGCTGATTTCGCCCTGTCGTTTGGGACTTTGACATGGCCGCATTTACTGGCGCGGGCAATGCTGGCCGAGCAAATTTATCGCGCGCGGTCGCTGACGGCCGGCCATCCCTATCACCGCGCCGGAAGGCCCTGATGGCGCCATTTTACTCGATCGGCACAAATATTGAATGACGCATTTTGCCGCCGATCGATTGTGACAGATGGCCTTTGCCGCTGATGTCCTCGACCAGAATGACTTCGCCGGCGCCGATTTCGCGAGCCTCGCCGTCACTGGCGGTGATTTTCACGCCGCCGTCGAGGTTGATGATGTATTGGCGGCGCGGTGCGGGATGCCAGGACAGGTCGTAATCGCCGGCGGTTTCGCGGAAGATGATGCCGGTGGCGGGCAGGCGGGCGGATAATTTGCTGCCATTCCGCTCCTCGACCCATTTGACCTCGATATCGCGCCAATGGGTTTCGCCAGCGTCATCGACATAGATGTTATGAATGCGCATCATGACGTTCCCTTATTCGATCGGCACGAAAATTGAGTGCCGCATTTGATTGTTGATGGACTTGGACAGATGGCCGCGCCCGGTCGTGTCCTCCACGAGGATGATTTCACCGGCGCCGATTTTCCGAGACTCGCCGTCGCTGGCGGTGAGTTCGACGCCTGCGTCCAGGTTGATGATGTATTGACGGCGCGGCGCGGGATGCCAGGGGCGATCGTGTCCGGCCTGGGTTTGGCGGAAAATAATGCCATGGGCGATGTGCAGTGCGGAGGTCTTGCCTTCCGGGCCTTCATTTCGCCAGGCGATGTCGACGTCGCGCCAATGCGATTCGCCGTTTGCGTCGCAGTAAAGGTTGTGAATGTGGATGCCCATGCGATCGCCCTACTTGTTTTGCCAGTCCGGTTTGCGCTTTTCGGCGAAGGCTCTGGGGCCCTCGATATAGTCCTGGCTTTCCATGTTGTCGCGCTGCGCGGGATAGACGGTGCGCATGGCGGTTTCCAGCGTGGTTTCATCCATCCCGCGATAGGCAGCTTGTTTCGAGGCACGAACGGCTTTGGGTGAGCATTCCAGGATCAGGCCGGCCCATCGTTTGGCGGCCTCCAGGGCCTGGCCCTCGGGCACGACCTCAGTGACGAAACCCAGCTCGTAGCCTTCGCGAGCGGCGACACGCCGGCCGGTGAGCATCATGCCCATGGCCTTTTTCATCGGAATGATCCTGGGCAGGCGGTGCACGCCGCCGGCGCCCGCGATCAGACCGACGCGGGGTTCGGGCAACGCGAAGATGGCGTTTTCAGCGGCGATGATGATGTCGCAGGCCAAAGCGGTTTCGAAGCCGCCACCCATGGCGACACCGTTCACGGCGGCGATCAGTGGCTTATCCAGATCGAAACGATGCGACAGTCCGGCGAAACCCTTTGGTCCACTCGGCCGCCGCTTGCCGGAAGCCTGGACTTTAAGGTCATTGCCGGCGGAAAACGCGCGTCCGCCCGCGCCGGTGACGATGCCGACCCACAGGTCGTCGCGCGCGGCGAATTCGTCCCACACGGCGGCGAGTTCGTCGTTGGCGTCGGCGTGCAGGGCATTCAGCACCTCGGGCCGGTTAAGGGTAACGATGCGCAGACGGCCTTCGTCCTGAACCGTGCAGAATTCTGTTTTGATCATGTTACAATTGCCTCACTGCGCAGCGCGCCGATTTTGTCCTTGTCGAAATTCAGCCATTCCGCCAGCACCTCGGCGCCGTGCTGACCCAATAACGGGGCGGGTTTCACAGCAGGGGTCGCGCCGCCGAAGCGGACGGGCCAGCCGCTCATGACGTAATCGCCGACTTTCGGATGGTGCATGGTCTGACGGATGCCGCGGGCCTCAAAGGTTTTATCGGCGGCGAGTTCGGCGGTATCGAGTACGGCGCCGGCGGGAATGGTCGCGAGGCTGACCATGCGCATCGCATCCTGCTTGTCGTGCTGTCGGGTCCAGGCGGAGACGATGGCGTCGACCTCTTCGCGATGTTTCGTGCGCGTATCGGGATCGGAGAAGCGGGGATCGTCCATCAGGTCCTCGCGCCCCATGACTTTTAACAGCCGTGTCCAGTGCTCGGGGTTCGCGCGGCTGGTGTAAATATAGACATAATCGTTCGGGCCGCCGCCTTTGCAGGGATAGACGCCGATGGGCGGGTTGCCGCCGCCGACGGTTTTCGAACCCGCGCGCGGAGCGGGTTTGCCCTCGGTGCGTTCCATGAAAGTGAAGGCGTTGCGGATATAGTGCAGGATCGAATCCTGCATCGCGAGTTGCAGGTGCTCGCCCTTGCCGGTGCGCAGGCGGCGGATATAGGCGCCGAGGACGGAGATCGCCATGATCATTCCGGTGCCGGTGTCGCCGATGGTCGCACCGGGTTTGCAAGGTGGACCGTCTTCCTCACCCGTCACACTCATCAATCCGCCGCAGGCCTGCGCGATCATGTCGAAAGCGAGACTTTTCTCGTACGGGCTACCGGTGCCGAATCCTTTGACCTGGCAATAGATGATTGAGGGGTTGAGGGCGCGAATGACGTCGGGGCCGAGGCCGAGACGCTCGACCGCGCCGGGGGCGAAATTTTCAACCATGACGTCGGCGTGTTTGGCCATTTCCTTGACCAGCTCGACGCCGCGCGAGTCTTTCAGATTAATCGCGACCGAGCGTTTATTGGCGTTATATTGCAGGAAATAATTGGCGTCCTGGCCGGGTTTGCCGCCAGCGGTGCGTCCGGGATCGCCCGAGCGCGGGTTTTCAACTTTCACCACGTCCGCGCCCATCCAGGCGAGCGCCTCGGTGCAGGATGGTCCCGCCTCAAATTGCGTGAGATCGAGCACTTTCATGCCGGTCAGACAATTTTCTCCACTCATGGCCTGGCGTCCCTCACTGATTTGCCACAATCTATCCTCGGTTGGCTGCGTTCGTCGAGGCGGGAGGCTTGCGTGCTGGATTTGACCCATGTGTTCACGGCTCATGTCGATATCGGAACGCCACTCGATCTGGGGCCGGTGGCGGCGGGACGGCGGCGGATCGTTCCGATCCTGGGTGGGACAGTCAGCGGGCCGCGTCTGACGGCGGAGATCCTGCCGGGTGGCGCCGATTGGCAGATCGTGCGCGGGAACGGCACGGCGGAGGTGGTCGCGCGCTATACGCTCCTTGCCGCCGATGGCGGATTGATTTCGGTGGTGAACACCGGGCTTCGGCGCGGGCCGCCGGCAATTCTGGCGCGGTTGGCGGCGGGGGAAACCGTCGATCCCGCGTTGTATTATTTCCGGACCAGTCCGGTGTTCGATGTCACGGCGGGACCGCATGACTGGCTGGCGGAAAATGTGTTCGTCGCAACGGGGGAACGGCATGAAAAACAGGTGGTCATCAGGGTCTGGCTGCTATCGTAATGGCCGTCCCGGCAGGCGGGACGCGGCGGCGAGCCCGATCAGAGCGAGACCGGTCAGAACCGCGAAGGTCCAGCGGTAGGCCGTTGCGGTGGACATTGCGTGCGACAATGCGAATTGCAAAAAAATCGCCAGTCCCGCCGAGCCCGCCGGCCCGCCGAAACGCTGGCAGATATTGATCGCGGTCGTGGCGTGGCCAAGCGATTCGCGCGGGACCGAGGCATAGGCGGCGGTGGCGGAGGGGATGGTGATCGATCCGCCGCCGAAACCTCGGACGAACAGGGCCACCGCCAGAAGCGGATAGGACGTTTCGGGGGTGGCGAAGACAAAGGGCAGCGTGCCCAAAGCCGAGAGCAAAGCGCCGATGCCAGAGATCGATCTGGCGCCAAATCGTTCGCTCAGACGGCCCATGATCGGCAGGGCGCAGAAAATGCCGAAACCGAGCGGGATGAGCATGAGGCCGGTTTCGCCGGGGGTGGCGAGACGGACATTGAGGAACCACAGCGGCAATAATAATTGGCCGCCGAAATTCAGCGCGTTGGAGACGAACTGAGTCGCGGCGGCGGCGCGAAAGATTTGGCCTCGGAACAATCTGGGATCGATCAGCGCGGCCGCCGGATGGCGGGTGGCGTGGCGGGCGAAGGCGGCGAGAAGCATGATGCTTGCGATGAGGCTGAACCAGGCTTCGGTTTGGCCATGCGCCAGCGACACGAGGCCTTGCAGCAGCAGCGCGAGGCCGGGGGAGATCAGCACGAAGCCGATCAGATCCAGGCGGCGCCGGGTGGTTGTTTCGTCACGCGGCAAGGCGCACCAGGCGAAACAAATGGCCAGCAGGCCGACGGGGACGTTGACGAAGAAAATCCAGGGCCAGCCCCAGTGGCTGACGATCAGGCCGCCCATGGTGGGGCCGAGCATTTGGCCGACCATGACGGGCATGGCGGCGACCCCGATGACGCGGGCCATGTGGCGGCCGGCGTGGCGGGCCATCATCATTTGCATCATGGGCGCGAGCAGGCCGCCCGCGACGCCTTGCGCGACACGGCAGGCGATCAGCAGGTTGATGGATGTGGCGAAGCCGCTGAGCATCGAGCAGACCAGGAAACCGGCGAAGCAGAACAGGAAGACGCGTCGGGCTCCGGCGCGGTCGACCAGCCAGGCGTTGAGGGGCAGGGCCAAAGCGAGCGCCAACAGGTATCCGGTGGTGACCCATTGCACGGTGCCGAGGGGCACGGCGAAGGCGGTGCTGAGCGTGTCCAGCGACACGTTCACCATGGTCGAGTCCAACCCGGACATCAGCGGCCCACAGGCGCAGGCGGCCGCGATGATCCAGACGCGGCGGTCTACCCGGTCGGTGGCTTCTGTCATGATCCCTGATAACATCGCCGATCCGAAGGAGAAAACGAACCATGTCCGCGATTCCGCTGCGTCACGGCGTCTTTCTGCCGCCGTTCCATCCGATGAACGAGAACCCCGCCGCGTGCATCGAGCGTGATCTGGAGTTGATGCAATATCTCGACCGGCTCGGGTTTCATGAGGCCTGGATCGGGGAGCATCATTCGGCGGGATGGGAGTTGATCAGTTCGCCCGAGCTGTTCATCGCGGTGGCGGCCGAGCGCACCAAATGGATCAAATTCGGCACCGGGGTTATTTCACTTCCCTATCATAATCCGCTGATGACGGCGAACCGGATCATTCAGTTGGATCATCACACAAGGGGGCGGGTGATGTTCGGCGCGGGTCCGGGATTGCTGGCCTCGGATGCGCTGATGCTGGGGATCGATCCGAATACTCAACGGGATCGGATGGCGGAGGCGTTGGATGTGATCCTGCGCTTCTTCAAGGGCGAAATCGTCACCGAAAAGACGGAGTGGTACAACTTCGTCAACGCGCGTGCGCACTTGCTGCCATATACGAAACCGTATCCCGAGGTGGCGGTGGTGAGCGCGGTCACGCCCTCGGGCGGGCGGATCGCGGGGAAATATGGGACGGGGATGATTTGCGTCGCCGCGACCAATCCGTTCGGCTATGACGCGTTGGGTGCGAACTGGAAGATCGCCAATGACATCGCCGCCGAATCGGGACGGGTGATGGACCCGGCGGGATTGCGGCTGGTCGGGCCGATGCATATCGCCGAGACGCGGGCGCAGGCGATGGAGAATGTAAAATATGGTTTCGAACCGTATCTGGATTATTTGAACAACAACCAGCCGCGGTTCATCGTCCCGCCGGGAAAAGACGCCGCGGAATGGTTTGTCGAGAGTAAATATGGTGTGATCGGCACACCCGATGACGCGATCGCGCTGATCCAACGACTGTATGACAAACAGGGGCAGTTCGGCGCCTTCTTGCAACAGGTGCATAATTGGGCTGATTTCGAGCAGACAAAACGGTCGTATGAGTTGTATCAGCGCTATGTCATGCCGCATTTTTCTGGCGCGAATGGGCCGCGGGTGGAATCGTTCGATTGGTGCTCGGAGAATCGCGCGCTGCTGACCGAAAAACGCGTCAGCGCGGCGCAGGCGATGTTCGATAAACATGAGGCGGAGCAGCGCGCCAAGGTCGAGATGGCGCGGCCCGCGCGCGGAAAGGAAGCCTGGTGAGACATTGGCTGTTTGGTCTGGCTCTGCTGGCGGCGAGTCCGGCGTGGGGTGCGGTGGTGTTCGACGGAGTCGCGGCGGGGGATATGACGGAGCGCGATGTGATCCTGTGGACCCGCGCGATGGATAACGGAGGCTCGGCTTCGGTTGTGGCGGAGGTCGCGACGGATCCCGGGTTTCGCCGCGTGGTGTGGTCGGCGGGTGGGGCGACAATTCCGGCGAATGATTACACATTGAAAGTGAATCCGGTCGGGTTGAAAAGCGGGACGCGGTATTATTACCGGTTCGCCGCCGGTGCCATCAGCGAAATTGGACAGTTTCGCACAGCGCCGGCGGCGTCGCGGCGCGCAGCGGTCCGGTTCGGGTTCAGCGGCGACGCGGATGGGCGGTTCCGGCCATATCCGTCGATCGTGGATATCGGACGTCAGAACCTCGATTTTTTTGTCTTCAATGGCGACACGATGTATGAGACCGCGAGCGGGACCGCGTCGGCGGCGGTGCCGGCATTGACCGCCGCGAGCACGCCAGAGCAGGCGAGCGCGGCGCTCACGGCGTATAACCGGAAATACGTCGAGAATATCATGGGTGTGGCGCCGGATGGGGGCATGTCGCGCTCCGGTCAGCCGGGTTTGCGGCCTCTGTTCGCCGCGACCGGACATTACACGCTGTTGGATAACCATGAGTTGGGCAATGTGGCGTTGCAATCCGGTGGAGCGCCCCCGACCTTGCTGAAAAGCCGCGGGGCGGGGGATACTGATGTGAACGGCACCGGATCGTTCCAAAATCAGACGATGCCTTTTCTGACGTTGCAAAAATCGTATTTCAACTATCATCCCACGCGATCGGATATCGTGGGAGCTCCGGCGTCCGGGTTGACGGTGGTCGGACCCAAGGTGGAGGCGCCGGAGGATCCGCGATCGCATGGCACGCCGCGGCAGTATTTCGCCCAGGGCTGGGGGCGGAGAATGTTATATGTTCAGATCGATGATAGATCGTATCGTGATGCGCGGTTGGGCGACGAAAATGGACGCGAACTTCCGGGACCAGACGCGCGCGGCGACAACACCGCGCGCATGATGTTGGGCGCGACGCAGTTGGCGTGGTTGAAACGGACCCTGCTGGCGGCGAAAGCTTCGGGCGTGACCTGGATTTTCATCGGGATCTCGACGCCGATCGACATGGTCGGCGATCCGCCCACTGGGCAGAAGCAGGATCAGAAATCCTGGTACGGCGGATATCGCGCCGAGCGCACCGCGCTGCTGAGTTTCATCGCCGATAACGCGATCCGCCACGTGGTGTTTCTGGCGACCGACGACCACATGACGCGGCTCACCCGGTTGGCCTATGGCGATAAGAAATTGGTGCCGGATGCGTTTCAGATCGTCACCGGACCGATCGGCGCGGGTGGGCCGGATTGGATGAAGGAGCATGATATTGGCGCGGTGTTGACGGCGATCGCGCCGCGCATTGAATCGCAAGCGGCTCTCGGTCAGCCCCTCGACGGCCTGAAGGGCTTACCTGGGCTTGTGAATGTATGGCGGGAGCTGCGGCCGGAGGCGGATAAAAAGCGGGAGCCGGTGGATTTTATTTCGCCAGACACGTTTGGCTACGCGGTTTTGGCGGTGGATGAGAAGGGTGTGCTGACGGTGACGGTGCTTGGCATTCCGTCATATCAGCCGAACGCGAATTTCGCGGGGCGGGCGGATCCGGCGCATCGGATCCTGTCGTTTCAGGTGCGGCCCTGATCGTCGAGATCGAAGGCCGCTTGCATCAAAGCCTGTGTATAGGCCTCGCGCGGATGGGCGAAAATCTCCCGCGTGGTGCCTTGCTCGACGATTTTTCCGTCTTTCATGACGACCACGCGATGCGCGAGGGCGCGCACCACTTTCAGATCGTGACTGATGAACAAATACGCGAGACCGTGGCGGTCGCGCAGGTCCCGCAAAAGTGTAATGATTTGCGCCTGCACCGACATGTCCAAAGCGCTGGTGGGCTCATCCAGCACGATCAATGAGGGATGCAGCACGATCGCGCGGGCGATGGCGATGCGCTGGCGCTGGCCGCCGGAGAGTTGCGCGCCATGCTCGCCGACCGGCGTGTCATATCCTGATGGAAACGCCATGATGAAATCATGCGCGCTTGCGGCTTTCGCGGCGGCGATGATGTCATCTTCGCCGGCACCCACGCGCCCGAAGGCGATGTTGTCGCGAATGCTCGCGCGAAAAAGATAGACGTCCTGTCCGACATAGGCGGTCTGCTGCCGCAGCGAATGCCGCGATACCTCAGCGATGTCCTGCCCGTCGATCAGAATGTCGCCTTCGGGCACATCGTAGAGCCGCAGCAACAGCGCCAGCACGGTGGACTTGCCGCCACCGGAGGGGCCGACCAGCGCGGTAACCCGACCGGGCTCGGCGACGAAACTCATGCGGTTCAGCACGATCTCGTTGCTGCGATAAGGGAACGTCACGTCCCGCAGTTCGACGCGGGCGTCGGAGAGCTTGAGCGGCGGCTTGGTGCTATCATCGGGCTCAGTGGCCGGGCTATCGACGATGTCGAGCAGCATCCGCGCGCCGACCACGCTGGAATTCAGTTCGATATTCAAACGCGCGAGACGTTTTGCGGGTTCATAAGCGAGCAGAAATGCGGTCAGGAACGAAAAGAATTGTCCGGGCGTGGCACCCATCGCCACCACGCGATAACCGCCATACATCAGCGATCCCGCGATGGCGAAACCGCCGAGCGTTTCCATCAGCGGGCTGGATCGGCTCGAC
>JAYVXQ010000496.1:0-10430 GCA_043785025.1 Acetobacteraceae bacterium | reverse complement strand
CTCAAACGACAATGTCGCTGCGGGCGGTCAAAAGTCGCTCGCGGTCACAGCCGTGCGAGTGCTAGCGGATCGGAGCTACGGATTGCCTGAACACGTCGGCCGATGAGGAACAAGTTCCTGTGACGGACTGCGCATTTAATGGTGCCTCTCAGAACACCGGCTTTCGTGCAAATTCGCGTCAACGCGAACTGCGCCGCTCGACCGCATTGCCTGGGTCGTGGATCCGCCCCCGCTATCTGTCAAGCCGACACGCCGACGGGCGCAAACGCTGCACTACGCTCAACTGCCCAACACAGGGCGAGGCGAACGTAGTCCGCTGAACTGGCTGTAGGCCCACGTCGGTTGGCTGCCCGTTCGCTGACCTTGGCCACCGACAGCTCTTGGCCGATTCCTGGCCCCGGACCGCGGAGGCATTCAGTCAGCCTGCCGGCATGTTTCCGACGTTGGAGGCACCAGCTCTTTCACCTCCGCTCTGTTCAAAGATTGAGAAGTTGCCGCACTGAACTCTTGTAGACGAAAAGATGCGCAAGCTCAACCTCGATTGGCTGGCTCCATGCCGTTTGGTGTGGAACGCAACGATCTCATTTCGGTGCAGCCAGGGCAAACGGATGAGCTGGCAGATGCTTGAGCTTGGACATGCGCAGGTAAGCGAAGGCGTTGGATCGGTTGTCGATCATTCCCCGCACGACGGCCTCTGCGCGTTCGGTGATCGTCTTGGCCAGCTTCTTGAACGGCTCCGCCGTATTGATCGTTACGGGTGTTGCTGATGGGGGAGAGGAAACTGGCGAGCAAATAGCCGTGCGCGCCATGGATTTCGACGATGTCGAAGCCGGCGGCCTCGGCGCGGTGTGTGGCGGCGACGTAGGCGTCCACGATTTCGGCGATCTCAGAGGCGGTGAGCGCGTGGGGGACGGCGTGGCCGGCGGTGGTCGGCGCGGTGGTGGGGCCGACGACGGGCCAGGCCTGATCGGGGCCATAGGGGGCGGTGTCCTCCATCGCGCGATGCGTCGCGGCCTTGCGGCCGGCGTGTGCGAGTTGGATCGCGGGGACGCTGCCCTCGGCGCGGATGGTATCGGCGATGCGGCGCCAAGGGGCGATTTGCGAGTCGTTCCAGATACCGGGACATTGGTGGGTGACGCGGCCGCGTGCCTCGACCGCGGTCGCCTCGGTCATTACAACACCGAAGCGGCCCAACGCGAATTTACCCAAATGGATGAAATGGAAATCGCCGGGGATGCCGTCGCGGGCGCGGTATTGCACCATGGGCGCGACGACGGTGCGATTGGGTAACGTGATGCCGCGCAACGTGAGCGGCGTGAACAGTTTGGGGCGGGAGATCATGTCGCTCATTAAGGACTCGGGCATCGTCGGTTCGGGGCTGTGATCTCGGATCATCGCCCATCGCGACGACGCGTGGAAGTCCGCCCTACAGGCGCCCGCCGTCCACAACCCAGGTCTGCGCGGTGCATAACCGGCTGTCGTCGGCGGCCAGCCACAGCACCAACCGCGCCACATCCGGCGGATAGAGTTTCTCCGCCAGGCACTGGTTTTTCATGAGATCCACCTCGGCGTCGGGCGTCAGCCACAGGTCGATTTGCCGTTGCGTCATGATCCAGCCGGGAATGACGGTATTGACCCGGATTTTATCGGGGCCGAGATCGCGGGCCATGCCTTTGGTCAGACCCTCGACGGCGGCTTTCGCGGTGGTATAGGCGGGCATGCCGCCGTGATTGGTGTGCCAGGAGATCGAGCCGAAATTGATGATGGACCCACCGCCCGCCGCGCGCATCATCGGCGCTACCGCCTGTAGCGCGAAGAATTGATGCCGCAGATTGATCGCGAGGCGTTCGTCCCAGTAATCGACCGTGACGTCTTCCCATTTATGCCGCTGATCGTTGGCGGCGTTGTTCACCAGCACGGTGATGGGGCCGACGCGCTCGGCCGCCGCGTGGATCGCGGCCTGCACGGCGGGGATGTCGCGCACGTCGCAGTGCTGATAAAACACCGCCGGATATCCCGCTTTGCGCACGGTGTCCGCGAGGGCGGCGGCGGCCGTGTCGTCGATGTCGATGAAGGCGACGCGGGCGCCTTGCATGGCGAAATGCATGACCTCCGCGGCGCCGATGCCGCTGGCACCCCCGGTGAGGAAGACGACGCGGTCGCGCAAACTGGGGTAGATCGCGAATTGATCGCTCATGTCAGACGCTCCGTGATGGCGCGGACCAAAGTGTCCGGTCTGCCGCCGATATCGATGACGATGGGGTTTTCGTCGGGGGACGGTTCCTCCAGCGCGCGGAACTGGCTGTCCAGCAGCGCGGGGGGCATGAAATGATCGGCGCGCGCGGCGAGGCGGCGGGCGATCGTGGCGCGGTCGCCGCGCAGATAGACCAAAGCGGTGTCCGGCTGGCCACCGATCAGGCGGTCGCGGTAGACGCGGCGTAAGGCCGAGCAGGCGACGACGGCGCTTTCGCCACGAATCCGATGTTCGGCGATCGTCGCGGCGATCGCATCCAGCCAGGGCCAGCGGTCTTCATCGGTCAAAGGCGTGCCCGCCGCCATTTTCGCGACGTTGGCCGGAGGGTGAAACTGATCACCCTCCCGTAACGTCCAACCTTTGGCGGCGGCGAGGGCGGCGGCGATCGTGGTTTTGCCGCAGCCGGACACGCCCATGATCAGAACGATCATGCCTTTGGTGGCGCTTTGGATGTCCCGCTCGCTGGCGCTCCGGTTGTCCCGCTCGCTGGCGCTTCGATCCTCCCGCTCGCTGGCGCTTCGACATGCCCGCCAAAACCAAAGCGCATCGCCGACAGCACTTTTTCCGCGAAGGTGTGATCCTGGCGGGAGCGGAAACGGGTGAATAATGCCGCGGCGAGGACGTCGGCGGGGACGGCTTCCTCGATCGCCGCCTCGATCGTCCAGCGTCCCTCACCGGAATCTTCGACGACGCCCGAGAAACCGCCCAACGTCTCGTCGCGCGCGAGGGCGGAGGAGGTGAGATCCAGCAGCCAGGAGGTGACGACGCTGCCGCGGCGCCAGACCTCGGCGATGTCGGCGGTGTTGAGATCGAACCGTTCCGCTTCCGGAAGTTTGGCCGAGCCGCGGCCCTTCAGGATATCGAAACCCTCCGCCATCGCCTGCATCATACCGTATTCGATGCCGTTATGGATCATTTTCACGAAATGGCCGGCGCCGACCGGACCGGCGTGGATATAGCCGTGCTCGGCACGGCGGTCATGGGAGTCGCGGCCATGCGTGCGCTCGATCGTGCCGATCCCGGGGGCGAGGGCTTTGAAAATCGGGTCGAGGTGGTTCACCGCCGCCGTGTCGCCGCCGATCATGAGGCAATAGCCGCGCTCCAGGCCCCACACACCGCCGGAGGTGCCGACGTCGAGATAGCGCAGGCCCTTCGCCGCGAGTTCCTTGCCGCGGCGGACGTCGTCTTTGTAATACGTGTTGCCGCCGTCGATGACGATGTCGTCGCGGCTGAGCATGCCGGCGAGCGTGGTGATCGTGTCCTCGGTGATTTTGCCGTGCGGCAGCATGATCCAGACGGTGCGTGGCGAGCCCTCGAGTTTGCTCACCAGATCGGCGAGGCCGGAGGCGGCGATCGCGCCGTCAGTGCCGAGGCCGGAGACCGAGGCGGGGTTGGCATCCCAGACGACGGTGGAATGACCGGCGCGCATCAGGCGGCGGGAAATATTCGCGCCCATCCGGCCGAGGCCGACGACACCAATTTGCATGAAACTGTCTCCTGTTGCGTTGACCGCATGGTGCCATGATCTGGGCTGGTGGCCAAAGGGGGGAGTGTTGTGGCGTTGCCCCAAACCCACCCGGAGGCCCAGAGTCCCCTTGGGCCTCCTGACGGGTTCGGGCAGAGCCCGACGCTCCCCCCAAGGTGACAGACCCGGTGCGATCCCCTATGGCCGCAAGACATGAAGGTCCCCACGATTTCCCCGGCGAGCGAGGCCCAATATCACGACGGGCTTCCACCGGGACAACGCGGCAAGGCCATGGTCGCGGTGGCCATCGCGATCGCGATCTCAGTCCTCGTCGGCTCCATCGCCAATGTCGCGCTGCCCACGATCGCGCATGACATGGGCGTCACGCCCGCGGAATCGATCTGGGTGGTCAACGCCTATCAACTCGCGGTGACCGTTTCGTTGATGCCCTGCGCGTCGTTGGGCGACATATATGGACACCGGCGCGTCTATATCTGGGGATTGGTGCTGTATACGGCGGGATCGTTGCTGTGCGCGCTGGCGCCCTCGATGGGCGTGCTGATCGCGGCGCGGATGCTGCAGGGGTTGGGGGGCGCGGGCATCATGAGCGTCAATGGCGCGCTGATCCGGTTCATCTTCCCGCGCGCGCAGTTGGGCAAGGGGGTCGGATATAACGTGCTGGTGGTGGCGATGGCTTCGGCGGCGGGTCCGTCCGTCGCCGCGGGGATCATGTCGATCGCGTCATGGCCCTGGCTGTTCGGCGCGCAGGTGCCGTTCGGCGTGCTGGCGTGGTTTCTGTCGCTGAAATATTTGCCGGCCTCGCCGGCCGGGCAGCATAAATTCGATCCGATCAGCGCCATCCTCAATGCCATTGCCTTGGGCATGCTGATCCCCGGCCTGGACGGGATCGGGCGCGGTCAGTCCGTGCTCTGGGTGCTGGCGCAAATGGCGGTCGGCATCGCCGTGGGCTGGGTTTTCGTGATGCGGCAGTTGACCCTGGCCGCGCCGATGCTGCCGGTGGATCTGTTCCGCCGCCCGCTGTTCGCGCTGTCGGTCGCCACCGCCTCCTGCGTGCATGCCGCGCAGATGATCGCGTTGATTTCGCTGCCGTTTTATTTTCAATATGAATACGGCATGACCCCGATCGAGATCGGGTTGCTGATCACGCCCTGGCCGGCGGTGCTGGTCGTGGTCGGTCCTCTGGCGGGTCGGCTCGCCGATCGGTATCCGGCGGGCCTTCTGGGCGGGGTGGGACTCGCGGTGATGACGCTTGGGCTGTTGCTGGTGCTGTTCATGCCGGAGCACGCGAGCAAGCTCGATATCGGCTGGCGCCTCGCGGTGTGCGGCGTCGGATTTGGGTTCTTTCAATCGCCGAATAATCGGGTGCTGATCAGCAGCGCGCCGCCAGATCGGGCGGGGGCGGGCAGCGGCATGGTCTCGACCGCGCGGCTGGTGGGGCAAACCATCGGCAGCGCGCTGGTCGCGGTCGTGTTCGGGCTGACCCATGACGCCAGTGATCCAGTCGCGACCGGCACGCATATCGCCATCGGCCTCGCCGCCGGGTTCGCTGGCCTGGGTATGGTGCTGAGTTGGGCGCGGCTCGGGAAACGATGACCGCGGCGGCGGTTGCATCCAAAGCGGTGTTCATGGCGTATACGACATCATCACGGTTCGGGATCCGGAATGAGCGCGACCAGCACCGACGGCATCGATGATCTGATCCTGCGCTGCGCCAAGGGCGATCGCGACGCGTTCCGGCGCGTCTACGATCTGTGGGCGGCGCGGCTGCATGGTATCGCGCTGCGGATCACGCGCGATCCCGGCCTCGCCGCCGATGCGACGCAGGAGGCGTTCGTGCGGCTTTGGCGGCATGCCAACCGCTTCGATCCGGCGCGCGGCGCGGGGGAGGCGTATTTGATCACGCTGGTTCGCTATCGCGCGCTGGACCTGATCCGCCGCGCGACGCGGGAGGTTCCCGGTTATGAGGCGGCCGAAATGCCCGACGACAGTCCAGACGCGCTGGACCGGCTGACCGCGGCGGCGGAAAGCACCGCGCTGCATCGGTGTCTGAGCTTGCTGGAGCCGGAGCGGCGGCGGCTGGTGGTCATGGCGTTCGTCGATGGGTTGTCCCATTCGGCGCTGGCGGCGCGACTGGATCAGCCGTTGGGCACGGTGAAGTCGGCGATACGGCGGGCGTTGCTGTCATTACACGCGTGCCTCGCGTCATGAGCGGCGCGGCAGATGAGGCGCGCGAGGCGCTGGCGGGCGAATACGCTCTGGGCGTCTTGGAGGGGGATGCGCTGGTCCAGGCCGAGCGGTTGATGGCGGATGATGCCGCGTTCGCCGCGGTGGTGCGCGATTGGCGCGAGATATTGTCGCCTCTGGCGCGATTGGCGGCTCCGGTGCCACCGCCCGCGGATTTGTGGCGGCGGATCGAGCTGGCGGCCGGTCTCGCGGACAATGTCGTTCCGATGCATCCGGTTGGGATCAGGAGAGCCGGGGTTTGGAAGGCCGTGTCGGTCGGGGCGTTGGCGCTGGCGGCGTCGCTGGCGGCGTTCATCGTAGTGAGGCCGCCACCGCCGCCGTCCGTCGCGGTGCTGGCGCCCATGCAGGGGGCCAGTCCGGTATTGCTGGCGGTGCTGGCGGCGGATGGGGTGCTGACGGTGCGGCCGAATGGGGCGATCGCGGTGCCGTCCGATCGGGATCTGGAATTGTGGTCGCTGGCGAAGGGCGAGACGCGGCCCGCCTCGTTGGGTGTTCTACCCGCGGGGGGACGGCGCCTGTCGGTAAAGCTGGCGGCGGGGACGCAATTGCTGGTTAGTCTGGAGCCCAAAGGCGGGTCGCCGACGGGTCAGCCGACCGGGGCGGTGCTGTATGGCGGGACCGTGACGGCGCTCGACTGAGCCGGCGCGGCCGTGATTGAAGCCGATTGAGTCTCCTGTCTGCTCATACCAACGCGCGGAAATGATGACTCTCCCATCATTTCCGCGCGTTGGTATGGCGCGCCGGGTTGGCGGGCGGCGGCGCGCGAAACTAAAAAGTGATACCAGCGCCGATTGAGCCATCAAAGATGGGTCAATCATAAAGCGCGCTGGTGTAAGCGGCGGATATTTATTCGCCGGCGTTCGCATCCAACCGATGGTTTCGATCGAAATGACTGTGGTGGCCGCGTTTGAATGGCGGCCCTTACAGGAGAACGGACCATGAAAACCCTTATCGCCATTGCCGCCGCCGGGATGCTCGCCGCGGCGGCTCCGGCTTTCGCTGAAGCCACCGTCCGCGTCGGCGGGCAGGATATGTTCCCGAGCAAAACGATCGTGGGGAACGCGGTCAACTCCGCCGATCACACGACTTTGGTCGCGGCGGTGAAGGCCGCGGGTCTGGTCGACGCGCTGGGGGCCAAGGGGCCGATGACGGTGTTCGCGCCGGTGAACGCGGCGTTCGCGGCCCTGCCGGCGGGCACGGTCGATACGCTGTTGAAACCGGAGAACAAGGCGACGCTGACCAAGGTCCTGACCTATCACGTCGTCGCGGGTGACTATCCGACGAGCCGCCTGCGCTCGATGATCAAGGCGGGCAAAGGGGAGGCGATGTTGACGACGCTGGAAGGCGATAAATTGCGCGTGATGATGAACGGGCCGTCGAATATCATGGTGGTCGACTCGAAGGGCGGCGCGGCGGATATCACCGTTTCTGACGTGAAACAGTCGAACGGTGTGATCCAGGTGGTCGATCGGGTGTTGATGCCCTGATTGATCGGGCCAGGGGTTGAGCGCGCGTCCGGCTTGTGTCGGGCGCGCGTTTTTTTGTCGCCCTGGGCATGGGGTTTTGAGGGATTTTTCGACGGCGATCCTGTGTCCGGATGATTTTGGGGACATTGGCGGTTTCTGGATACGTATGGTCTGAGAAACGACATTTTCCGGGGTGGGTTGGGCTTCGCGGTGAGAGTCTGATTAGGGCCGAAAGGGGGTGGGTTTGTGGCGGCGGCGTTTTCTTGAACACGATGTCGGGAGGAACGAAAGGGGTTTGGTTGCGGTATTGGGTTTTTGGCGCGGCGGGTCATGATACCGGACATGCACGGCGGGCGGACATCGTCTTGAAAGAATTTGTGGAGTTCTATTGGGTGGGATGGGTCTTGGCTGGTTTTGTCCGCTGGAGTGGGGACACTTACCCGGATGATGCGTCCGATTTGAATCAGGGAGCGGTGTTTCGTGACAGACGTTCCATGGGATTTTCAGCCGCCGCCGGTTCGGGATGGTTTTCCGGTGCCAGTTGGCGCGATGGACAGGGACTTTGGGACGGTTAAATCGGTGCGCGTCCTGGCGGTGTCGCGGCGGGGTTTGGGGGGTGTTGGCGCGCATCGGCGAACTATACCGGCCGGACGGTTGACTATACCGTCCAACCGGTACATGTGACGCCATGCAAATTTCCACACTCGCCCATGCACAGGATGCGCGGACCCGTATCCTCGACGCCGCCGAGGCGATCGTGCGGGGCAATGGCGTCTCAGGCCTCACGTTGGATGCCGCCGCGCGGCAGGCCGGGGTGTCGAAAGGCGGCCTGTTATATCATTTTTCCTCGAAGGAGGCGTTGCTGGTTGGGCTGCTGAACCGGCTCGCCTCATTCGTGGCGGAGGATTTTGAAACCCATCTCGCGAGCCAGCCCGCCGGACCCGGCCGCGTCGCCCGCACCATGCTGACATGGGGTTTTGGCCTGGCGCCCGAGGACCTGAATGAGCGGTGCGACCGCGCCGCGGCGGTGTTTCTGGCGGCGTTCCATCATGATCGCGCGCTGCTGGATCCGATCCGGGCGGTGGTCGCGAATATCCGGCGCGCGGCGGACGCCGACGGTTTGCCGCCCGGCCACGGCGGCGCCATCATGGCGGCGGGCGATGGGCTGTTCATGGCGCGGCTGTTCGACCTCTATAGCCCCACTCAGGCGGAGATGACTGACATGCACACCGCGTTGTCCGGGCTGATCGGCGCGCCCGCATGACGCGGAAACTGTTCATGGCCCTGGTCCTTGCCATCGTTCTGTTGGGCGGCGTCTCCAGCCTTTGGACCCAGCCGGGTCAGGCCGGCGGCGGGGCGCAGCCGAGTATGCTGGCACCTCCGGGGGATGCGGTGGGGATTGGGGCGTTGGGGCGCATCGAGCCGCGGTCGCGGGTGCGCAAACTCAATCAGGCCGGCGGGATGAATGTATCCCGCCTGGGTGCGATGCTGGTGAAAGAGGGCGACCGGGTGCTGGCGGGCCAGACTCTGGCGGAATTTTCCGACGCGCCGCAGAAGGACGCCGCCGTGGCGCAGGCCGAGGCGACGCTGCTGCAAAGCGAGGCGTCGCTGGCCCGGATCCGCGCGGCGGGACGGCCTGAGGATGTGAAAGCACAGCAGGAGCATGTCGACGCGTTGCGCGCGGCGGAGTCGAGCCTGTCGCGGGACGCCGCGCGGTCGGACGTACTGGGACCATCGGGAGCGGCGGCGCAATCGACGGTGGATCGCAACCGGTTCGCCGCGATCCGGGCGAAATCGGATCGGGCCGAGGCGGAAGCGACTCTGGCCAAACTGCGGGCGCCCTGGCCCGCCGATATCGCGGTGGCCGAGGCCGAGCGCGCGGGGGCCATCGCGGCGCTGTCGAAAGCCCATGCGGATGCCAATTTGTCGCGCGTGTTCGCGCCGATCGACGGCACCGTGTTGAAGATCTATGCGCGGCCCGGCGATCAGGTCGGTGGCGACGGGGTGCTGGAAATGGCGGACCTCGATCAATTGGACGTGGTCGCGGATGTGTATGAGACCGATCTGCCGCGGCTGCGGCAGGGGGCCGAGGCCGATATCGTTGTCCCCGGCGACCCGCGCCGCTATGCCGCGACGGTGAGCGAGATCGGCTGGATGGTGCGGCGGACGACTCAGGCGAATACCGATCCGGTCGCCGCGACGGATGCCCGCACGGTCGAGGTGCGGCTGGCCCTGGATCAGGAGGGACGGGCGGCGTTCACCCGGCGGATCAATATGCAGGTGCAGGTGGCGATCAGGCGTTGAATGTCCTGAGCGCCAGGTCTGAGTCGCTGAGCGCGCCGAAACCGCGGGGGCGGCGGCCATGGCGGGAGGCGGTGACCTTGCCGCTGCGTTTGGCGTGGCGGCAGTTGCGGGCGGAGAAAGCGCGGCTCGCCTCGGCGATCGCGGGCGTGATGTTCGCCTGTGTGCTGGTGTTCATGCAGTTGGGGTTTCGCGCGGCTCTGTTTGAAAGCGCGACGTCGTTGATCGCCTCGATGCACGCCGATATTTTCCTGATGCACCCGATGACGACGGCGAGTTTCCGGCCCGAGACGTTTCCGCGCGCGCGGGCCAGTCAGGCGCTGGCCTTGCCCGAGGTCGCGGCGGCGGTGCCGATCTATCTGGCGCAGGCGTCGTGGCGGAATCCGGAGACGGGCACGCGGCGATCGGTGCAGATGGTTGGGTTTGACACTGAATCCGGTGTGATGGGGTTTCCCGGCCTGGAGACGCTGATCGATAAACTAAAGCTGCCGGATACTCTGGCGTTCGACCGGCTGTCACGGCCGGAGTTCGGCGCGGTCGGCAAGCTGCTGGACAAGCAGGGCCCGTTTCAGGTGCAGGTCGCCAATCGGATGATGGAGGTGACCGGTCTGATCAGCATTGGCCCGTCTTTCGGCGCCGATGGCAATATCGTGCTGTCCGAGGTGAATTTCCGCCGCCT
>JAYVXQ010000495.1:0-3244 GCA_043785025.1 Acetobacteraceae bacterium | reverse complement strand
CGCCGAAGAAATTACTGCCTGACATAAATTACGTCATCGCCTCCAACTCATCGATGAAGCCGGACACGACGTCCAGGCCCCTGGTCCAGAAGGCGGGGTCGGAGGCGTCGAGGCCGAACGGGGCGAGCAAATCCTTATGGCGTTTGGTGCCCCCGGCGCGCAACATATCCAGATATTTGGCCTGGAACCCGGGATGGCCGGACTGAAAAACGGCATACAGCGCGTTCACCAGGCAGTCGCCGAAAGCATAGGCGTAGACGTAAAACGGCGAATGCACGAAATGCGGGACATAAGACCAGTACACATCGTATTCCGGCGAAAAATCGAAGGCTGGACCAAGACTTTCGATCTGCACCTCGCGCCAGATTTCACCGATGCGTTCGGGTAATAATTCGCCGTTCCGGCGTTCCTCGTGCACGCGGGTTTCGAAACGGTAGAAGGCGATCTGGCGCACCACGGTGTTCAACATGTCCTCGACCTTGGAGGTCAGCATGGTGCGGCGCCGCGCGGGATCGGCGGCGTTGAGCAACGACCGGAAGGTCAGCATTTCACCGAACACGCTGGCGGTTTCAGCCAGGGTCAAAGGCGTGCTCGCCATCAAATAGCCCTGCCGCGCGGCGAGCACCTGATGCACGCCGTGACCGAGTTCATGCGCCAGCGTCATCACGTCGCGGGTGCGGCCGTGATAGTTCAGCAACAAATACGGGTGCACGGACGGAACGGTCGCATGGGCGAAGGCGCCGCCGGATTTTCCCTCGCGCGGCGGGACGTCGATCCAGGGTTTGTCGAAGAAATCCTTGCCGATCCGCGCCAGATCGGGACTGAAAGCGCCATAGGCGTTCAACACCTGATCGCGCGCCTCGGTCCAGCCGATCTTGCGATCGTCATCGCCGGGCAAGGGCGCGTTGCGGTCGTAATGCGCGAGTTTCGGCAAACCCAACCATTTCGCTTTCATCGTGTAATACCGATGCGACAGCCGCGGATAGGCATCGACAACGGCGGACACCAACGCGTCGACGACCGCATCCTCCACCATGTTGGACCGGTTGCGGTAACTGCCGGGCCGCTCGTATTTCTGCCAGCGATCGACGATTTCCTTGTCTTTGGCTTTGGTGTTGGTGATGAGCGAGAACAGGCGCAGACGGTCGTTGAAGGCGATGCCGATCGCCTCCCCCGCCGCGCGGCGGATGGCGCGATCGGGACTCGAGAGTTTTTCCAGGGCCGCGTTGACGGTCAGGTTTTCGTTGCCCATGGGGACGCGCATGCCGGCGATGGTTTCGTCGAACAGGCGGCTCCAGGCGGCGGGACCCGTGACGTCCTTATCGTGCAACAACCCTTCCAGATCGTCGGATAATTGATGCGGGCGGAATACGCGCAGGTCGCGCAACCACGGCCGGTACCGCGCGAGCTCTGGGCTGGCCACGCATTTTTCTTCCAGCGCGTCATCGTCGATGCGATTTAATTCCAGCGTGAAAAAGATCAAATGGCTGCCGATCTCGGTCACACGCTCGGTCATCGTTTGATAGAATTGACCAAAGACCGCATTGGTGTTGTCCGAGGAAAATAATAATTGCGCGTAGGACATGACGCGGCCCAGGATCTCCTGGATCCGCTCGTAATCGCCGAGGGCAACGGCGAGATCGGCGGCGGCGGCGGTGACAAGGTTTCCGGCGAAACGGTCCTTGAACGCCCGCGCCGCCGCATCCGCCTGGTCGAGATCGGTGCGCAATTTGGGGCTGTCGATCGCGGTATAAAGGTCGGACAAGTCCCAGACGGGCAGATCTGACGCGTGGATGGCTTCGGACATCGGCATTCGGTTCCCTGGCTGCTGCGTTCCCCACAGATGTAGGGTAGGAACCCCCCACTTCAAAGGCATACCGTGTTTTCTGGGCGCGACCGTGGTCGGCTCAGGCGGGGAGGATAAGTGGACCAGTACCCGACATGGCCGAATCTGGCCACGATGATGTTCGACCTCGCGGCGCGCTGGCCGCGCAAGCCGCTGTTGCGCGCGTATCGCGACAAAGCGTGGCACGGCACGACATGGGGGGAGTTCGCGCGCCTGGCCGCGTCCCATGCCCGCCATTTCCGCCGTTTGGGCATCGTGGCGGGGGAGCGGGTGTTGATTTGCGCCGAAAACCGGCCGGATTACCCGATCGCCGAGGTCGCGCTGATGGCGATCGGCGCGGTGCCCGTGCCGACCTACACCACCAACACGATCGACGATCACGCGCATATTCTGCGCGACTCGGGGGCGCGGACGGCGATCGTGTCCTCGGCGGCTCTGGGCTCCCGTGTGCGGGCGGCGGCGGAGAAATCCGGCGGGTTGGACCGGATTTTGGAGATGGGGACACCGAAGTGGATCGCGATGGGGGCCGACACGGAAGCGCCCGACGATATCGTGGCGGAGGCCGCGGCGATCTTGCCCTCGGCGTTGGCGTGCCTGATTTATACCTCGGGCACCGGCGGGGCGCCGCGCGGGGTGATGCTGCCGCACCGCTGCATTCTGTCGAATTGTCAGGGCGCGTTCGAGCTGGTGAAGCCATTACGGTTGAAGGACGAGATTTATCTGTCGTTCCTGCCGCTGTCGCACGCGTATGAGCATACGGTTGGCAATTTCTTTTTCGCCTCGTTGGGGTCGGAGATTGTTTATTCGCGCGGGGTGGAGCATCTGGCCGCCGATATGCTGGCGATCCGGCCCACGCTGCTGACGGCGGTGCCGCGGGTGCTGGAGGTGATCAAGGGCCGTGTGCTGACCCAGGTGGCGCGCCAGCCGGCGTGGAAGCAGCGGCTGTTTCATTGGGCGTTGGACATCGGCTACCGGCGGCAGGACGGCGTGGCGCTGTCCGTGGTGGAAAAGCTGGTCGATCCGCTGCTGGACCGGGTGATCCGCGCCAAGGTGCGGGACCGGTTCGGCGGGCGGCTGGTCGGCGCGGTCTCGGGCGGGGCGCGGTTGGAGCCGGATGTCGGGCGGTTTTATATCGCGCTCGGGATCCTGCTGCTGCAGGGCTATGGGCAGACCGAGGCGGGTCCGGTGATCGCGGCCACGCCCGTGCGCGCGATCAAGGTGGATACGGTGGGTCAGGCGTTGAAGGGTGTCGAATTGCGGCTGGCCGACGATGGGGAAATCCTGGTGCGCGGCGATCTGGTGATGGATGGCTATTGGGGCCGCCCCGACGACACCGCCAATGCCATTCGCGGCGGCTGGCTTCATACCGGCGACATCGGCGAGTTGGACGACGCCGGC
>JAYVXQ010000494.1:0-10508 GCA_043785025.1 Acetobacteraceae bacterium | reverse complement strand
TTTCCGCGTCCGCGTCATCGCGGGATTTTTCGCCCCTGGCGCGTATTGCCGCGATGCGATCGATTTCGCGCATTGGGGCTACTCTCATTGAGATCGTTCTCGAACCGGCCGCGGGCGGGTAAAGCGACGTGGCTGCCTCGATCCAGATCGTCAGCGTGCCGCCGTCCGATCGGTCTGCAACCGGCGACGGCGCATTGGTATCCGTGAGCGCGGCGGCGGTTTGCGTTCCGATGGAATGTCTGGTTTTGCCCGCCAGAGCGGTTTCCGATCGCGTTGGCTCATGGAACCCGCTCTCATGACGTGTTTGGGCGAGCATCTTTATTCGATCAGGTATTGCCACCTGATCGCATAATGCTCTGGGCGCGCGCCATACGGACCGCCGGAATGTTGGACGAGGCGTCATGTTGGGCCGTTGATATGATCGCCATCCGAAACCAGACCGTGATCGGTTCAGGTTGACCCGCTCACGGTCTGAATTTTGCTTTGACGAGGGCGATTCACGTTGGAGGTTGACGTCAACCTCAAACGATCGCGCTCTAACGCCGCGGCGGTGGGTGTGACCCCAGATCCCACCAGATGCCGGCGAACGCGGCGATGCCCTCGCGGGCGGGCGCATGCAGGAAATGTTCGTCGGGGCCGTGCTGTTTGCAACCATTATAGCTGTGCGGCACCCAAACCAGCGGCGTGCCGAGATGATCGACGAAAACGTCGCCGGGCAGACCGCCGGATGAGTTTGGGATGACTTGCACGCGCTTACCCAACGATTTTTCGATGCTGGCGACGGTCCAGGCAACCCAGGGGTTGGCGGGGTCGGTGCGGCTCGCGGGCATGCGGATGCCGGCGTTCTCGACCCGGACGCCGGGAAAACCCTCGGCGTCGAGATGGGCGCGAAGCGCGTCGCCGAACCCCGCCGGGTCCGTATCGACAGTATAACGAATTTGGCAATGCGCGCGGGCGTTCGGGGCGACGGCGTTGACCGGGGACTCGGGCCGGCCGGAGATCATCGCGAGCACGATGAAGCTGTTCCAGCCGTAGATTTTCTCGGCCGCGGTGAGGCCGGGTTCGCCCCAGTTAGGGTCGATCGTCGCGGCCTCCCCGCCGCCACCGACCGGACAGCCGGCGAGGACAGCGCGCACGGCGGCGGGCACGCCGTTTCTGGGCAGCCAGTCGCGCACCAGGATTTTACCGTTCCGGTCCATGATCGTTGCGAGGGCCGAGACCAGAACGATCGCGGGATCGGTGGTCAGACCGCCCCAATGGCCGGAATGCACGCCGCCCGCCCGTAAATCCACGACAAGATCGAAATGATAGGTGCCGCGGGTGCCGGTGGCGATGGTCGGAACCTCGGGCATCACGCGCGGGCCGTCGCTGGCGATCAGGACGTCGGCGGCGAGGTTTTCGCGATTCGCCGCCACGAAGGCGCGCAGGCCGGTGGAGCCGCGTTCCTCGCTGGTTTCCAGCACGAGTTTGATGTTGCAGCCGAGTTTTCCCTCGCGTTCGGCCAATACGGCCTCGAGCGCTGAGAGATTGATCGCGTGCTGGCCCTTGTTGTCGGCGGTGCCGCGGCCGTACCAGCGGTCGTCACGATCCGTCAGGGTCCAGGGATCGAGGCCGGGGGTCCATTGATCCTCCAGGCCGCGGACGGTGTCGCCGTGGCCGTAGGTGAGGACGGTCGGGAATGCCGGATCCTCGATCCGTTGCGCGGTCAGAATGGGGCCGAAACCGGCGGCGGGATTGGGGTGGATGGCGACGCTGAACCCCATGCGGATCAGCCAGGGGTGGATGGCGTCCGTCAGATAACGTTCCACATCCGGCGCGTGCGCGGGGTCCTGCGAGGTGCTGGGGATGGCGACGAGTGCCGCCAAACGGTCGCGGAACGATCCGGTGTCGAAAAAATTCAAGGCGCGTTGGATCGCGCCGTCGCGGCTGGCCATTTGGTGTATCCTCTGATTGTCACGCCGCCGGTGATTGTCACGCAGCGGGCGATTGTCACGCAGCGGGTGGGGCGTCGCCCTTGATCTGGGTGCGATGCATGACGCGGCGTTTGGCCGGATCGAAGGGATCGCGGCGGTGCATCGTGCAACGATTATCCCACAGCACGAGGTCGCCGGTTTTCCAGTGATGCCGCCAGGTGTATTTATCCTGCGTCGCGTGGTGCCAGATCTCATTGAGTAGTGTTTCGGATTCGGCGAGGCCGAGGCCTTCGAGCCAGGCCATGCGGCGGCGGCCGAGATAAAGCATGCGGCGCCCGCTCTCAGGGTGGGTGCAGACCAACGGATGGATGGTGCCGGGGGCCTCGCGCGGGTCGTTTGTCGGCGTGACGCCCTTACGGACGAAGCCGCCGCTGTTGTACGTGCCGTCGTGTTTCACCCGCATGCCGATGACTTTGTCACGGAGATGATCGGGCAGTTCGTCGAAGGCGCCGTACATGTCGACGAAGCAGGTGTCGCCGCCGAAGGGGGGGATTTCCAGCGAATACAGCATGCTGGCCATGGGTGGGGCGGGCAGATAGGACATGTCGGTGTGCCACACGGCCTCGCCATAGCCCAGACTGCCGATGGCGACGCCGTTTTCGATCACGTTGGAAACGACATAGATTTCGGGCATGCCGTTGGCGATGCTCTGGCCGTTCTCCTGGATCGGGGCGTGATCGAGGTCGCCGAAGCGGCGGGAAAACGCGATCAGATCGGTGTCGGACAGATCCTGGCCACGGAATAGCAGGACCTGATGAGCGATCCAGGCGCGGTGGATCGCGGCGAAGTCACGGTCGTCGATGGCGCGCAGATCGACGCCGGAGACCTCGGCGCCCAACCATGGTGAGGCATGGGACGCGTAGAAGGCTTTCACGTTGATCTGGTTGGTCATTCTGAGGGCTCCCGCAGCGGGACGAGGCTACCACGGGGTGGTGGGGGATGACCATTGTTGGCGCGGATTGGTAGTGAATCAGTTTGAAGTCCGGCTCCGTCCCGCTCCCCCGCCCGGCCACCCATGTCATTATTATCGTGGGTGGCCGGGCGGGGGAGCGGGCGGGAGCCGGACTTACTTTTTCAAACTGAGACACTACCCGCGGATTTCGATCCCGTTACAGCGTCATCTTCCGCCAGTTGGCGATTTCACCGATCACGCCGCGGCGGAAAGCCAGCACGCACACCATGAAGATCGCGCCCTGAATGACCGTGACCCACGCGCCGGCCTGCGCCAGATAATTCTCCATCGCCACGACGATCACGGCACCGACCGCGGGGCCGAACACGGTGCCCAGGCCGCCCAACAGAGTGGTCAGCACGACCTCGCCGGAGGTGGAATAATGCACGTCGGTCAGGGTCGCGATGCCGAACACCAACGATTTGGTGCCCCCGGCGATGCCGGTCAGGCCGCAGGACAGGACGAAGGCGATCAGTTTGTAATCGTCGGTGCGATAACCCAACGAGGTCGCGCGCGGCTCGTTCTCGCGGATGCCTTTCAGCACCTGTCCGAACGGGGAGTGGATGATGCGATGGATCATCAGGAAGCCGCCGATGAACACGGCCGCCACGACCCAGTACATGGTCATGTCGTTGGACAGGTCGATGACGCCGAACAGGTGGCCGCGGGGGACCTGCTGGATGCCATCCTCGCCGCCGGTGAAGGGGGCTTCGAGGCAGAAAAAATACACCATTTGCGCCAAAGCCAGCGTGATCATGGCGAAATAGATGCCGGAGCGGCGGATCGCGAGGTAGCCAAGCACCAGACCGAGGGCCGCACCGGTCAGGCCGCCCAATCCGATCGCGAAGAACGCGTCGAGGTGCCAGTGTTTCATGGTCCAGGCGGTGACGTAGGAGCCCATGCCGTAATAGGCGGCGTGGCCGAAGGACAGCAGGCCGACGAAGCCCAACATCAGATTGAAGGCGCAGGCGAACAGCGCCGCGCACAGGATCCGCATCAGGAACACGGGATACAGTACGAAGGGGGCCACCGCGATGACGGCGACCATGAACAGGAACGCGATCGACTGCGCGCGAGAAAATCCAAACATTCAGGCGGCCTTTCCGAAAAGGCCACGCGGCCGGGTCAGCAGAATGATCACCATTACGACGAACACGACGGTGGCGGAGGCCTGGGGGTAGAAGACTTTCGTCAGACCCTCGACAACGCCCAGACCGAAGCCGGTGAGGATGGAGCCCATGATCGAGCCCATGCCGCCGATGACGACGACGGCGAACACGGTGTTGATGAAGTTCGATCCCATGTTCGGATTGACCGAATAGATGGGCGCGGCGAGAACCCCTGCGAAAGCGGCGAGGGCGATGCCCGCGCCATAGGTCAGGGTGATGACGCGGGGGACGTTGACGCCGAAAGCCTGCACCAAAGGCGCGTTTTCGGTCGCCGCGCGTAACGTCGCGCCAAGCGAGGTTTTTTCGATCAGTGCCCATGTCGTCAGGCAGACGACGAGGGCGGCGAAGACGACCCAGAGGCGGTATTTCGGCATGAACATGAAGCCGAGATCGACCGGGCCCGTCAGGATCTCGGGGATGCGATAGGGCAGGCCGGAACTGCCGTAGCCGTTGCGGAACAGACCCTCGATCACCAAAGACAGGCCGAAGGTCAGCAGAAGTCCGTATAAATGGTCGAGCTTATAGAGGCGGCTGATGATGGTTTTTTCCAGCACCACGCCGAAGATCCCGACGATCAATGGGCTCAGGATCAGCGCCGGGAAGTAACCGATGCCCGCGTAGTTCAGCAGCATCCACGCCACGAACGCGCCCATCATGAACAGCGCGCCGTGTGCGAAATTGATGATATTGAGCATGCCGAAGATGATCGCGAGACCCATCGACAGCATGGCGTAGAAAGCGCCGTTGATCAGTCCAAGCGTTAATTGGCCGAACAGCAGCGGGGCCGGAATACCGAAAATCATTATCATGGTTGTGGTTCCGGCCGCGCCGCTCCCTTAGACCTTGAAAGCGTCAGGTTGACGCGATCAAGGTCCGCGTTTGTTAAGTTTCAGAGAGCGATTCCCGTCTGAAGTTCGTTCAACTTCAGACGATCGCGCTCTGGATCGTATCAGGCTTTGTTGAAGACGCAGTGGCCGTCGGCGACCGGACGATAGGCGTCCTCCCCGGACGTCGCGACCACCAGCTTGTAGTAATCCCACGGGCCTTTGCTTTCGGCGGGCTTCTTCACCTCAAACAGGTACGACGGGGTGAGATGGCGGCCGTCGGCGCGGATCGTGGTGGGACCGAAGCAATCGTCGTCGGCGGGCATGGCTTTCATGCGGTTGATGGTGGCGACACCGTCTTTCTTGGCCTCGGCCGCACCCATGTCATGCACGGTTTTCAGATAATGCAACGTCGCGGAATAGCAGCCGGCGTGCACCATGTTCGGGAAGTTCTTCGGCGTCTTGTCCTTCACGCGGTTGGTGAAGGCGCGGGTGCGGTCGTTGAGATCCCAATAGAAGCTCTCGGTCAAATTCAGGCCGTTCGCGGTCTCAAGCCCCAAGGCGTGGACATCGTTGATGAACATCAGCAACGCGGCGACCTTCATGGTTTTGTTGATGCCGAACTCGTTGATCTGCTTGATCGAGTTGACGGTATCGCCGCCCGCGTTGGCGAGGCCGATGACTTTCGCGCCCGACGATTGCGCCTGCACCAGGAAGGAGGAAAAATCGGACGTGCCCGGGAAGGGATAGAGCGAGGAACCGGCGATTTTACCGCCGGCGTTTTTCACGAAAGCCGATGTGTCCGCCTGCAACTGTTTGCCGAACGCGTAATCGGCGGTCATGAAATACCAGGAATCGCCGCCCGCTTTGACCATGGCGCCGCCGGTCGATTTGGCGAGCATGAAGGTGTCATAGGTCCAATGGATGAAGTTGGGCGAGCACTGCTCCCCGGTCAGAGCCGAGCTGGCGGCGCCGGAATTCAGGTAGACTTTGTTCTTCTCGCGCACGACGGATTGCAGCGCGAGGGCGACGGAGGAGGTGGGCACGTCGAGCAGCATGTCGACCTCGCCGCGGTCGAACCATTCGCGGACGATGGACACCGCGATGTCCGGCTTATTCTGATGATCCGCCGAAATCAGCTCGACATTCAATCCCTGCGCCTGGGCGTATTCCAGCACGGCCTGTTTGGCGCAGATCACCGAGGTGATGCCGCCGGTGTTGGTATAGGGGCCGGATTGATCGTTCAGCACGCCGATTTTAATCGTCGCGCCCTGCGCGCGGGCGCGGCGTGACATCAAAGGCGCGGCCACCGCCGTGGTGGCGGCGGTGGTCAGAACTTTACGGCGAGAAAGCGTCATCGAACCAATTCCTTCAGGTGTGTGCTTGAAGTTCCTGGTTTCCGTCCCAATTCCACCGCGTTCGCCGCGGCGTCAGATTTATGTCGGCCAGTTTGGATCATGTCAGGCTTTTACCAACGGGCAGCCGCCTTTATCGAGCGGACGGAATGCCTCCGCGGCCGGTGTCGTGGCCAGCGGTTTGTAGTAATCCCAGGCACCTTTGCTCTCGGACGGTTTCTTCACCTCCCACAAATACGCGGGATGCAGCTTACGGCCGTCCTCGCGGATCGTTCCGGGCCCGAAGCAATCGTCGTCGGTGGGCATCAGTTTCATGCGGGCGATGGCGGCGGCGCCGTCCAGCTTGATCTTGCCGACGCCCATGTCGCCGGCGGTTTTCAGATAATGCAGGATGGACGAGTAAACCCCAGCCTGGACCATCGTGGGCCGCGCCCCGCCGGCACGGGGGGAGAAGCGGTTGGAGAACGCGCGCGAGCGGTCGTTCATATCCCAATAGAAACTGTCGGTCAGCACGATGCCCTGGGAGATTTCCAGACCAAGCGAATGAATGTCGGTCAGGAACAGCAACAAACCGGCGAGGCGCATCTTCTTCGTGATGCCGAACTCGGCGGCCTGTTTGATGGTGTTGATCGTGTCGGTGCCGGCGTTCGCCATGCCAAGCACTTTGGCGCCGCTGGCCTGCGCCTGGATCAGATAGGACGAGAAATCGGTGGTGCCGGGGAAGGCATAGGCGACGGAGCCGAGGACCTTGCCGCCCGCGCTTTCGACGAAGGCCGTCGTGTCGCGCTGCAAAGCCTTGCCGAACGCGTAGTCGGCGGTGATGAAGAACCAGGTGTCGCCGCCGGCTTTCACCATCGCCCCACCGGTCGATTTCGCCAGCATATACGTGTCGTAGACCCAATGGATCGTATTGGTATTGCACGCGGTGCCGGTCAGGTCGGAGGTCGCGGCACCGGTGTTGATATAGGCTTTGTTCTTTTCTTTCGCGACGCCCGCGACGGCCAAAGCGACGCCGGAATTGGCGACCTCGACAATCAGATCGACGCCGTCACGGTCGAACCACTGACGGGCGACGGTCGCGCCGACGTCGGGTTTGTTCTGATGATCGGCGGAAAGGACCTCCACTTTCATGGTTTTGGCGGAGACGCCGTATTCCTCCATCGCCTGATGCACGGCGGCGACGGCGCCGGGACCGGCGAGGTCCTTGTAAGGCCCAGACATATCCGTCAGGCAACCAATTTTCAACACCGGCGCGGCCTGCGCTCGCGCGGCGGCGGGCAGCATCGCGGCGGTGGCGATCAAAGCGCGGCGGTTGAGGGTCATGACGGCATTTCCTTGGGGCTCCAGAACGGTTTACACACCCAGATAGTCGTGGAGTTTGTCCATATTCGATTCGAGGTCGGCGTTGGGGATCATGTCGATGATCTTGCCGTGTTCCATGACGTAGTGCCGGTCGGCGACGGTGGCGGCGAAGCGGAAATTTTGTTCCACCAGCAGAACCGTGAAACCACGATTTTTGATCTCGCGGATGGTGCGGCCGATTTGTTGGACGATGACGGGGGCGAGGCCTTCGGTCGGCTCGTCCAAAAGCAGCATTTTCGCACCAGTGCGCAGGATGCGGCCGATGGCGAGCATCTGCTGCTCGCCGCCCGACAGGCGGGTGCCGTGCGCGGTTTTGGCGCGTTCCTTCAGGTTCGGGAACAGGGTGTAGATTTCATCGACGGACAGCCCGCCCTCGGCGATGATCGGGGGCAGCATGAGGTTTTCGGTGACGGACAAAGATCCGAAAATGCCGCGTTCTTCCGGGCAGAAGGCGATGCCCTCGCGGGCGATGATGTTGGGCAGCATGCCGATCGTTTCGCGGCCCTTGAACTTCACGCTGCCGGTGCGGCGTCCGACCAGGCCCATGATCGATTTCATGGTGGTGGTTTTGCCCGCGCCGTTGCGGCCAAGGAGCGTCACAACCTCGCCGGGTTGGACGTTGAAATCGACGCCGTGAAGGATGTGGCTTTCGCCGTACCAGGCGTTGAGGTCACTGATATCAAGCATGCTCGGATCCCAGATAGGCGGCGATCACTTCCGGATTTTTGGAGACATGGGCGTAATCGCCCTCGGCCAGGACCTTGCCGCGGGTCAGGACGGTGATGGTGTCGCACAGACCCTCGACGACCGACAGATTGTGCTCGACCATCAGGATGGTGCGGCCCACGCGGATGCGGCGGATCAGGTCGACGATGCGGTCGACGTCGCCGTGCGCCATACCGGCGGTGGGTTCGTCGAGCAGCATCATTTCGGGATCGAGCGCCAGCGTGGTCGCGATTTCCAGCGCGCGTTTCTGGCCGTAGGGGAGGTTGACGACGATCGTTTCCTCCTCGCCGGCCAGGCCGACGTCGCGCAGCAGGGTGCGCGCGCGGTCGTTGAGGCTGTCCAGCACCTGTTCCGAGCGCCAGAAGTCGAAGCTCGCACCACGGGCGCGTTGCAGCGCGAGGCGGACGTTCTCCACGGCGGTCAGATGCGGGAAGACCGCTGAGATCTGGAAGCTGCGGATGAGGCCGAGTCGGGCGACCATGGCGGGCTTCATGCCGGTGATGTCGCGGCCCTTGAAATGGATCGTGCCCCGGGTTGGCGCCAGAAACGACGTCAACAGGTTGAAGCACGTGGTTTTGCCGGCGCCGTTCGGTCCGATCAGAGCATGAATCTGACCGGTTTTGACGCGCAGATCGACGCCGTCGACGGCGAGGAAGCCGCCGAACTCGCGTGTCAGACCTTTTGTCTCCAGGATGGTGTCTGTCACCCCCGGGCATCCCCTCTGTTGCGATTGCTTACGAATGGGCGGCATGTCGCATAACGTTCATCCTGATGCAAGGCGGTGGGCGCAATTGAGTTTATTGGGGTAGGATGGCCGAAGTAGGATGGCCGAAGTAGGGCTGGCGAAGTAGGGCGGTGTCGATCCCGGAATAAACTGGCCGGTTGAAACGTCCTCCACGTTAGCGCGCATCCGCCGCGCGCATCAGGCAGGGGGCTCGCGTCATGAGTGGCACCGGTGAACACGCCTCGGCCGCGATGGTCGGAACACAAGCCGGCGCGGGGGTTTTTTCGTATACGATCACGCTGACGGATACGGGAACGACACCGATCGGGACGTTCTGGTTCGCGTGGGTTCCCGGCCAGGATTACCTCAGCGCGCGGCCGACGGTGACGGGATCTCCGGCGGGATGGACGTCCACGATCACCGGCGGATTTCCGGGCGACGGTTTCGCGATCGAATGGGTCGCGGGGGCGGGCGGCGCGATCGGGATCGGCGGGGTGAGCGCGGCGTTCACGTTCACCAGCACGGAAACGCCGGCGCAAATGGGGGCGGCGGCGCCGTTTTTCGCCGGACCGGCGACGACGACCTCGTTCATTTACGCGGGCGCGCCGCTGAGCTCGGCGGGGGCGAAGTTCACCATTCCGGTGACGGTCGCGTGTTTTCGCGCGGGGACGGCGATCCGGACGCTGGACGGGGATGTTCCGGTGGAGGCGTTGGAGGCGGGCGATGTCGTTGTCACCGCCGAGGGGCGGGCGCGGCCGGTCACCTGGGTTGGGTCGCGGGAGATCGCGTGTGACGGCCGGCCGGAGCTGTGGCCGGTTCGGGTTCAGGCGGGAGCTCTGGGGCCGAATGTTCCGGTCAGGGATTTGTATGTTTCGCCGGATCACGCGCTGCTACTGTTGGGCGTGCTGGTGCCGGTCCGGCATTTGATCAATGGCTCGACGATCGCGCGGGCTGAGATGGAGACTGTGACCTATCACCATCTGGCGCTGGCCGAGCACGACGCGATCTTGGCTGAGGGGGCGGCGGCCGAGACCTATTTGGCGATGGGCGATGGGTCCGGGTTCGCCGGGGCGGGGGGTACGGCCAGCGGTCCGGCTTTCGCGCGAGAGGCGGCGTCGCGGTTCGATTTGGTGGTGAGCGGGCCGATCTTGACCGAGATCAGGCGGGAGATCGCGCGTCGCGCGGATTGGCTTACGCCGTCTTCACGCTTCGGCCATGCGGCATGACGTAACAACGTTGTACCCGGATATCGCCGAAACCCGCGTGTCGTTTTGGTCTCGCCCCCGCCGCCCCGCCAACCCCGTACGCGAACCTTGGGCGCGCGGCATCTGCCGCTGCCCGTCGTTCCCGTGATATGGGGGACCGGCAGGAGAGTGAATCGCTTGAAAAGAGTCACGTCGCGGCGGACCTTGATATCGGCGGG
>JAYVXQ010000493.1:0-3252 GCA_043785025.1 Acetobacteraceae bacterium | reverse complement strand
GCACAATCGCGGCGAGCCGCGTTTTCGCCTCGGCGCGCAGGAAATCCTTGACCCGGCGCGGCAGGAATTCCGCGGCGCCGGTGATATGAAGTTCGCCGTCCTCGATCCAGGCGAAACGGCGGCTTCCCCCAGGGGGCGTGGCCAGCGGCGTCGCGTGATGGCGGATGCGATGGGGCACACCGCCGATCGGAACCTCCGCGCCGTCGGTGAGCGTGATCGCGGGGGGCAAAGCGGCGAGCCGTTGGGCGATCCAATCCGCGTGCCCCATGACCAAAGCCATGCCGGCTTTGCGGCTGGCGCGCAGCGGCAGCGTCACAATGATCGCGCCCGCGCTGGGGTCGATGCGCAGGCTGACGCGCCGCGCCCGCGCGTTCCGCCGCCATGCCAGTTGGGTCGGGCCGGAGGGCAGGGTCACGATCTCGGAGTCCGGTTCCGTCCTGGGGGACCCAGCCCTCGGGGACTCAGCCCTTGGGGACCCAGCCCAGGGGGACTCGGCGACCGGCTTTCGGACTGATAGAAGGCCGCCCATGCCGTATTCACTCGCCTCCATGACTGGATTCGCCCGCACCGAGGGCGTCGTCGAAACCATGACATGGGCCTGGGAGGTCCGCGCCGTCAACGGTCGCGGCCTGGAGTTGCGGTTCCGCCTGCCGACCGGCTGGGATGCGCAGGAGCCGTTGTTGCGCGACATGGTGGGCAAGCTGCTGAAACGCGGCAACGTCAACGCCAATTTGACGCTGCGGCGCGACAGCGAGACGCGGGCGACGATCGATGAGGCGGCGTTGGCGCATGTGCTGGCTCTGGCGCTGGACCTGCATGCGCGGGTACCCGGCAGTCCGGTGCCGCGGGTCGAATCGCTGATGACGATGCCGGGGATCATGCGCCAGGCGCCGGTGGATCCGGGCCAGGAGCGCGAGGCGGTGGGGCCCGCCGCGATCGCGGGGTTCGCGGCGGCGTTGCAAGGGCTGGTGGCGGCGCGCGACGCGGAAGGCGGACGCCTCGCCGAGGTGATGTCCGGCCAGTTGGATGAGATTACCTTTCTGGTCGCCACGGCGGCGGCGCAGGCGGCGGATCAGCCCGCGGCGCAGCGGTCGCGCGTGATGGAAACGTTGCGGAGCCTGTTAAAAGAATCGCCGGGACTGCCCGAGGAACGGATCGCGCAGGAAGTCGCTCTGTTGGCCGCACGGTCCGACGTCCGCGAGGAACTCGATCGTCTGGGCTCCCACATCAGCGCGGCGCGGACGCTGATGGAGGAAGGGGCCAATATCGGGCGCCGCTTCGATTTTCTGGTGCAGGAATTCAATCGCGAGGCGAACACCCTCTGCAGTAAATCCGCCTCCGTCGCGCTCACCACAACCGGACTGCGGTTGAAAGCGGCGATCGAGCAGTTGCGTGAGCAGGTGCAGAACATCGAATGAGCGGGATCGCGCGACGCGGTTTGTGCCTTGTGCTGTCGGCGCCGTCCGGGGCGGGCAAAAGCGCCATCACCGATGCGCTGATGGCGCGCGAGCCCGGGTTGCGGCGGTCGATCAGTGCGACGACGCGCCAGCCCAGACCGGGCGAGCGAGACGGCGTACATTACCATTTCGTGACGGATGCGGATTTCGCGCGCATGGATCGCGACGGGGAATTGCTGGAATCCGCCCATGTCCTGGCGGGAACCCATGCTTATGGCACGCCGCGCGCCCCGGTCGCGGCGGCGATGGCGGCGGGTGAGGACATGATTTTCGACATCGACTGGCAGGGGTTTCAGTCGATGCGCGCGCGGCTCGCGGGCGATGTCGTGGGCGTGTTCATTCTGCCGCCGGATTTTGTCACGCTGGAAAAACGTCTGCGCAAGCGCGCCGGTGACGCGCCCGAGGAGATCGCGCGGCGAATGACCACCGCGCGCGCCGAAATCTCCCACTGGCCGGAATTCGATCACGTGATCGTGAACGATAAGCTGGAGGACGCGATCGAGGCGGTGGCTTCTATTCTCCGGGCGGCGCGGCTGGTGACGGCGCGGCGGACGGGCCTCGCGGCGTTTATCGCCGGGATGGGCGGTTAGCGGTTTTACGGGTTAGAGCATCATTCGATCAGGTGGTCACATCTGACCGAATAAAGACATTCGCCAAAACGAATAATCAGCGCGGATCCCGTGAGCCAACGCGATCGGACACCGCGCTGAATATATCAATCGGCGCTGGCGGTCTGAATATCCACCATCATCTCGTTTCCGAGTTGCTCAAGACCAGCGCGGATCGACGCGACGGCATCCGCGTCCGGCGCGCGGACGAACGCATGAGTTTTGAACAATATCCCGCCGCTGAAGGATCCGCTCACGACATTTGTTGTGAGTTCCTCGATATTCACGCCATGCGTGGCCAGGATCTGCGCGATGTCGCGAACGATGCCAGGCCGGTCGTTGCCGATGACCTCCAGGATCAACCGTTCGCCACCAGTCTGTACTGGGCTTACGCTGGCGGGCTGGACAGTGAGGCGCAGCCCCTCATGTTCCAGCGCGCGCAACGCGGGGAGAATAGTGTCCGGGGCGTCGATCATGACAATACCGGCGAATTGACCGGCGAGGCGGGCCATGCGGCTTTCAAGCCAGCTTCCGCCATGGTCCGCGACGGTTTTCGCGAGGGCGCGAACGAGGCCGGGCTTATCGGGGCCAATGACGGTCAGGATCATGGCGGGCATGGGCTTTGGTCCTCGCGGTGGCGGTCGAACGGGGTTTACCACGGGGGAGCCAGGAGTTCACAGCGAAACGCGCGGCCAGCCCGCTCGTTTCGCGGACAGATCGCTGGTCATAACCGAATAGGGTGACATCTGAATTTTGCGAAGGAAGACCGATCGGCCAGAAAACAATTCCGCCTGTTTCGTCAAAAATAGTCCTTTCCGGTTACGACGACGGCATATCGCGCGTGAAAAAAACCTGACGAGCCAGCCGGGATTTTCACGGAATGAACGACTTCAGTGATCTGTCTCACATCTCTCCCGGCCTGAGATGTGTAGCCTGGCGATGTGGGCGACGGAGGGTGTTATGCGTGTTCCTGATCTCGATTGGCCGGCCGATCTGTTCGCGGATGTCGTGATCCCGGCGGCCGATCTGGAAAGACAGATCGAAGCCGATTGGCGCGCGGGGACCAGCCTGTGGCGTGACATGTTCAATGCCTGGACTGGGCGGGATGTGCTCGCGGAGTTAGGCAGGCGCGAGACCGTGCCGCGGCGGGAGGAGACGGTTTTTTAGCCGCGGGAGGACAGCTTCGC
>JAYVXQ010000492.1:0-10529 GCA_043785025.1 Acetobacteraceae bacterium | reverse complement strand
AACGATAGCGGCAAAGCCTCGGGCAGGGCGCCCGCCACTTCGCCGCCCGCCGCGACGATCGCCGCCTCAGCGGGCGCGCCGGCCATCAGCATGGGAAGCGGAACGCGGGCGAGATAAGGACCTTCCGCCGTGAGTTGGGTGAAATAGGCGCTGTCATTCGCCGCGCCGACGTCGACGCCCGCCTCGCGCCCGCTGCCTTGCGCCATCACCAGCCCGAAGGTTCTGGGCTGGTTGACCCCGGCGTCCTCGTCAGGCTGCCGCGCGGAATGAAGGCACAGATCCGGCCCAGGGGGATCCGAGGGGCAGGCGAAGAATCCGCCCTCCGTGCTGGCCGAGATCATGCCCAATCGATCGACCCCGGCGGTGTGGTTCGCAATACCCTCAGGCGCGGTCCGTTCGTTGCTCGCGCCGGCCGGATCCGGCCCGTCTGGTGTGCTCTGGGAGCGTGAGCGCGGCGCGGGCTCGACCCCGCGTAAGGCGGTGGCGATCGCCTCACACATCCACCGAACCGGCTCCATCGCGCGGCTCAGCGGGGATGGCGCCGGAAGTGTCTGCCCCATCGCCGGTCCCATGCCGGCCAGCAACGCGAGCGACAGCCAAGCGCCGATCGCGCGTTCGCGGGAATGAGCCCAGGGAAAGGAGATGGGCGCCGGCGGGATGGGGTTATGCCAGCGCAACGTCATGACCTGGATGGGGGGTGAACGGGGGCGCGGGACTGACCCTCGCCCGGGGGCGGGGGTCTGACCATTACCGCTCCGATTATCGCCCCGCGGGCTTACGAGGGCGTTTCGCCCTCCCGGTCAATAGCTTCGGGGCAAGCCCAGTACGTGTTCGGCGATATAGGACAGGATCAGGTTGGTGCTGATGGGCGCCACCTGATACAGCCGGGTTTCACGGAATTTCCGCTCGATGTCGTATTCCTCGGCGAAGCCGAATCCGCCATGGGTTTGCAGACAGGCCTCGGCGGCGGCCCATGCGGCGTCGGCGCCGAGCATCTTGGCGATGTTCGCCTGCTCGCCGGGGGTTTCGCCGGCCTCGAATTTCGCGAGGCCCTCGCGCACCATCAGTTCGGCGGCCCGCATTTGCGCGTAGGCGCGGGCGAGGGGGAACTGGATCCCCTGATTCTGCCCGATCGGACGGCCGAACACATGGCGGTCGCGGGCGTAATCCGTTGCTTTCTTCAGAAACCATTTCGCGTCGCCAATGCATTCCGCCGCGATCAGCAGACGCTCGGCGTTCATGCCATCCAGGATGTAACGAAATCCCCGTCCCTCGACGCCGACCAGGTTTTCCGCCGGCACGATCATGTTGTCGAAAAACACCTCGGTTGAGTTATGGTTCATCATCGTCCGGATCGGCCGGATCGTGAGCCCTTTGCCAAGTGCGGCGCGCATGTCGACGATGAAGGTCGACAGCCCCTCGGTTCGTTTCGCCGTTTGATCGCGCGGCGTGGTGCGCGCCAATAGCAGCATCAGGTCGGAATGTTCGGCGCGGCTGGTCCAGACTTTCTGGCCGTTGACGACGTAATGATCGCCTTCTTTTTTGGCGAAGGTGCGCAACGATGTGGTGTCGGTGCCGGACGTGGGCTCGGTGACGCCGAAGGCCTGCAACCGTAACTCACCGATGGCGATCTTTGGCAGGTAATCTTTCTTCTGCTTGTCCGTGCCATGCCGCAGGATCGTGCCCATGATATACATCTGGGCGTGACAGGCGGCACCGTTGCAGCCTTCTTCATGCACGGTCTCCAGGATCGCCGCCGCCGCGGACAAGGGGAGGCCGGCGCCGCCAAATTCCTCGGGGATCAGCGCACCGAGGTAACCGCCTTCGGTCAAGGCGCGCACGAATGCGGTGGGGTATTCCCGCGCCGAGTCCAGTTTGCGCCAGTATTCGCCGGGAAAGCGCGCGCAGAGCTTGCGGACTTCCTCGCGAATTTCCGCGTGCGGATCTTTGAAGGGGAGGTGCTGATCCATGAACGTGGTCTCCTGGCGGTCCGGTCGAGGGGGATCAGGCTTAGGCCAGAGGCGGGACCGGGATCAAGGTTGGGTATGCGGCGGGAAGGGGGTGAGGGAGAAATCGGGGTTTCACCCTGGGCTCCACCAGAAGGCTCAGGGTCCATTGGGCCTTCTGGACATCCGCCAAGAGGCATGGCCCCTTGGAACCATTGGGTTCAGTCAGGGTCTGTGAGGAGGCCCGCGCGGAGGTTGATACGTCATGGATGGCCTCCTCACAGACCCTGACTGAAGGAATAGATCCCAAAAAGCCTCGGCTTTTGGCGGGAGGTTCAGGAGGGCGGCGCCCTCCTGGCGGGTCTGGGCTGGAAGCTCAGATATCCCCCACATTCCCAGCCCCCCCGGACATGGTCTAAGCTTCGTCACCAATCGCCATCCGGATGCAAACCAACCGTGCTGGAACTCGACCATCTCCGCCGCGATTTCGGCGCCACCCGCGCCGTCGTGGATGCCAGCCTCCGTGTGGCTCACGGCGAAATGATCGGCATCATTGGCCGCTCCGGCGCCGGCAAATCCACCCTCCTGCGCCTCATCAACCGATTGATCGAGCCGACCGCGGGCACCATCCGCGCTGACGGCGTCGACATCACCCGCCTCTCTGGCCGCGCGCTGCGCGCATGGCGCGCCCAGACGGCGATGATCTTCCAGCAATTCAACCTGGTGAACCGCCTGGACGTGCTCACCAACGTCCTGTTGGGCGGCCTGATCCGCGTCCCCGTCGCGCGCATGCTGATCCCCCTGTTCACCACCGCCGAACGGGCCCAGGCCGTTTCGTTATTGGATCGTTTGGGGGTTTTGGAGGTCGCGATGAACCGCGCCGAGGCCCTGTCAGGCGGCCAGCAACAGCGCGTCGCCATCGCCCGCGCTTTGATGCAGCAACCCAAAATGGTGCTGGCGGACGAACCGATCGCCTCGCTCGATCCGCTCAACGCCAAATTGGTGATGGACGCCCTCGCCGATCTCAACCAACGTGATGGCATCACGGTCTTATGCAACCTGCACACGCTCGACACCGCCCGCGCCTATTGCCGCCGCGTCATCGGCATGGCCGCCGGCCGCATCGTCTTCGACGGCGCCCCCGACGCTTTGACCCCGCGCGTGCTGGCTGACATTTATGGCGAGTCGGAGGGCGCGATTGACGAGCGCATCACCTCCACGTCCCTCTCCGCGTCAGCCCAGACCGCTCTGGCGCGCGGCTGACATCCTGAAAGGATCGTTACGATGAATCGCCGAGGTTTCGCGACGCTCGCCGCCGCCCTGCTGCACCCCGCGCTCGCGGTTGCGCAAGACTGGCGCGCCACGGTCAAGGAATTCCGCGTCGGCCTGTTGGGCGGCGAGAACACCGCCGACCGCCTGAAACGCTACGACGGCTTCCAGAGATTGTTGCAAGAGAAACTAGGCATTCCCGTCAAACTCTACCCCGCCGCCGACTACGCTGGGGTGATGCAAGGTTTCGCCGCCGGACAGATCGACGCGACCGAGTTCAGCCCAGGAGCTTTTGCTGGTACGTGGCTGGATTGCCAGTGCGTGGAGCCGGTTGTCGTGCCCCGGGAAAAAGACGGCTCCATCGATTACGTTTCGCTAATGATCGTGCGTCGCGATTCCGGCATCACGTCGCTGGAGACGATGAAAGGCCATTCCCTCGCCTTCGCCGACCCGAATTCCGCGTCCGGCTACATCATCCCCAGCGCCACGTTGCGCGCCAAAGGGATCGACATCGGCGACGGTAAATATTTCTCCCGCACCGGTTTTTCCGGCGGCCACGAGCAAGGCATGATCGCCGTGCTCAACAAACAATACGATGCGTGCGTGGTCTGGAGTTCCGGCCTCGGCGATGAGGCCACCGGCTATACCCGCGGCGTGCTGCAATCGATGGTCAGCAAGGGCATGCTGAAAATGGCCGACATCGCGATTATCTGGCGTTCCGACAAAATCCCCAACGGTCCATGGGCCGTGCGCTCCGCGCTGCCCGAGGGTCTGAAACAAGCCTTTCACGCCGTCATGCGCGATTTGCCGGTCTCCCACCCCGAGATTTACAACGCGCTGGAACAAGGCACCGGCGTCGGATATCAGGACGCGACCTTGGAAATTTACAAAGGCATGATCGCGTTGCGCGAGGCGGAGCGCGGCGCGAACCGGCGATAGTCCGGGATTGCCGCGGATCAGGGTCAACGCGAAGCCATTGCGGTTTCCGATCGCGTTGGCTCTCGGAAACCGCTCTGACCATGTGTTTGGGCGAGCCTCTTTATTCGGCCGGGTATATCACCCTGATCGAATGACGCTCTGAGCAAAATTCGGACCGCGCCCGGATCGATTGAACCCACGCTTCATGAACCCGCGCTTCATGAAACTGTCACACCAGGCTGGACCGCGCACCGCTATGTAAGCCGCGACACCCCGCGTCCACCGTAACAGAACATCGCGAGCCCATCCGCGCCGGCTTACGATGCGATAAGGAAATCAATATGCTCCGCCGCACTTTTACCGGCCTGGCGCTCGCCGCCGCGATCCCGTCCGCGCGCGCCCAAACCGGGAAAAACACCGTCAAGGAATTCCGCGTCGGCCTGTTGGGCGGTGAAAACACCCAGGATCGGCTCGCCCGTTACGACACGTTTCAACAACTGCTGCAATCCAAACTCGGTGTTCCTGTCAAGCTGTTTCCCTCCGCCGACTACGCCGGAGTCATGCAAGGCATGGCCGCCGGTCAATTGGACGCCGCCGCCTTCGGCGCCTCAGGCTTCGCCGGCACCTGGCTCGATTGCCACTGCATCGAACCCGTCGTCGTCCCCCAGGAAAAAGACGGCTCCACTTATTACTATTCCGTGATGATGACCTTGAAATCCTCCGGCATCACCACGATCGAGCAAATGAAAAACCATTCGCTCGCCTTCGCCGACCCCAACTCGACCTCCGGCTATCTGATCCCGAGCGCCACCCTGAAAACCCACGGCATCGACCTCGCGGACGGCAAGTATTTCTCCCACACGGGATTCGCGGGGGGCCACGAGCAAGGCGTTATCGCCGTGCTCAACAAGCAATACGACGCCTGCGTCACCTGGACCTCGGGCATCGGCGAGGAAAAAACCGGCTACAGCCGGGGCAACCTGCGCGCGATGGTGGACAAGGGCATGTTGAAAATGTCCGACGTCACTATCATCTGGCGTTCCGGAAAAATCCCCAACGGGCCATGGGCCGTCCGCCTGGCGTTGCCCGAGGACCTGAAACGTGATTTCGCGGCCTTCATGCTGGATCTGCCTGTTTCCCACCCCGCGGTTTACGATTCGATCGAACGCGGTGCGGGGATCGGCTACGCCCCCGCCACCATGGAGCTGTATCGCGACATCATCGACCTGCGCGACGCCGAGCGCCGCGGCGGCCGCACATAACAGCGCGTGGCCTTGACCGCCCGCACCCAAATCCCGCCATAGTCCTGTCCCGCTTACGGACAGACGCCATGACCACCGACGACCCCATTTGGCATCTGTTCCAGCAACGTTTCGGCGCCCTCCGCCGCGCCCGCCGCCTGGAAAGCCTGCTGATTTGCGCCATCCTTGTGTTGCTGATCCTGGTTTCCGCCGCGCTCACCGACTTCTCGCCCATCAAAGTCCTGGAAGGCCTGCCCAGAATTGGCGAGTATTTGGGTAAGCTGTTCACGATTCAGCCGACGCGGGAGGCGCCGCCGATCGCCGTGCTGTCATGGGACCACCTGTTCGACGGCGTGAAACAACCGCAATCCCTGGCCTATTGGTTCTACCGGATCAAGGTTTATGCGCTGCTGCTGGCGCAAACCGTTCAGATGGCGATCCTGGCCACCGTGCTTGGCTATGCCGCCGCCTTCGCCTTGTCCTTTCCCGCCGCCCGCACGCTGACCAGCAATAAAATCGCCGTGTTTCTCGCGCGCCGCGTGCTGGAAATCTTCCGCACCATCCCCCAGGTCGTGCTCGCTTTCATCCTGGTCTGGCCCTTCGGCATCGGCCCCCTGGCGGGCATCGTCGCCATCGCCATCCACACCACCGGCGCGTTGGGCAAACTGTTTTCCGAGCTCAATGAAAACGCCGACCTCCGGCCCGTCGAGGGCATCCGCTCGGCCGGCGGATCCTGGCTCGCGTGCATGCGCCACGCGATTGTGCCGCAGACGCTGCCGGGCTTCCTGAGTTATGGATTGTTGCGGTTCGAGATCAATGTCCGTTCCTCCACCATCATCGGCTTCGTCGGCGCGGGCGGCATCGGCCAGGAGCTGAAACGCGTCATCGGCTTCAATATTTATGAGGAAGTCAGCGCGATCTGCATCCTCATCCTGCTGATCGTCGTCGCCATCGATCTGCTGTCCGCGCAATTGCGCCACCGCGTGATCGGCGCCGTGGCATGAGCGGCTTCGTCCTCCCCGGCCCCTCGCCGATCCGCCGCGCGTTGCATTGGACCATTGGCATCGCGGCCGCCGCCTATTTCATTTTCCTGCTGTGGCTGTTCGATTTCGACCGCGTCTTCACCGGCCTGCCGAAACTGTGGGTGATCGTCCGGCTGATGATCGACTGGAGCCATTTCGCCGACTGGGACCACGCCGAGCTGATCCGTTCCATGGTCGAAACTGTCGCCATGGCGTTCCTCGGCACTGTCCTCGCCATCATCCTCGCGTTGCCGCTCGGCTTTCTGGGTGCCCGGAATATCGTGCCGAACGCAATGTTCCGCTTCCTGACGCGGCGCCTGTTCGACGGCTGCCGTGGTCTGGATCAATTCATTTGGGCTCTGGTTTTCGTCCGCGCCGTGGGCCTCGGGCCGATCGCCGGCATTCTCGCGATCGCCGTCGCCGAAACCGGCATCCTGGCGAAACTCTTCGCCGAGGCGATCGAGGCCATCGACCGCAAGCAGTTGGACGGCATCCGCTCCACCGGTGCCTCCCGCCTCGCCGAGCTGCGGTTCGGTGTCATCCCCCAGATCGGCCCGGTGTTGATCAGCCAGGCGCTGTATTCCGTCGAGTCGAATTCGCGCGAGGCGACCATTCTCGGCCTGGTTGGCGCCGGCGGGATCGGGCTGCGGCTGTCGGAGCGGATCCAGATCAACGCCTGGGATCAGGTGGCTTTCACGATCGTGCTGATTTTGATCACCGTGGCGGCGATCGATCAGGTGTCGAAGTGGCTGCGGCTGCGGTTGATTGGGGGGCGGTGATGATTTGTGGCGATGCGGCACCGGCCCGCTCAACCGTCCTCCCATGCGATCACATTTCAGAGTATGCTGACCGCGTCCAGCGAGGAGACCGGTTAGCGTTGATCAATGACAGCGAGGCCTCCTCCGCGAAAGCGGTAGGAAAGCTTGGAGATGCTGAGCGGGCGAAGATCCTGACATCAGCGCAGAGTCAGTAGATTGTGCGAAAGGGAGCGGAAAGCGATGGGGAAATCCAATTAAATTTATGAATTTAATGGACACCAATTTTAGTTAGAATTTCAAATATATTGTCTAATTCACTGCCAGCGGGAGCCACCTTCCCAACACTGGCGATGGGCCCGATTTCTTTTTCATACCGGGAAATTATCAATCCGAGATACTCCCAAAGATTTTTAACTTGTCCCAGTGCCATCACAACGGCGACTTGTTGCGTTTGTACAAATGTCCGAGGAGAGTTTCCAGTATCTCCATTGGTAGAAAAAATTAACGAAAAGTCCGTAACCGTGAGTCTATATTCGAAAGAATTGGAATATATAAGGCGAAAATCGGGAGATTTTTCCACCTGCAGGCTAGATGTCGGTGCAATTGTCTTCTCAGATATGTTCATCTTTTCAGATGTAGATGTCTTAGCGGACATTTCCGGAGCTCCTATTTTCTGCTAACTCACCGCTACAAAGGAAGCGACAGCTTGGTTACTATTTGCCGCTTGCGTGAGAGCACGCAAATCAGAATTGAAGTGACTATTTTTCCCAGGATTTGGCTGCTGCGGCATATCCTGCCAGATTTTTTGGCTGATTAATCCATGGTCCGCAGGCGAACTAACTATAAATTCTCTTAAGGAACCATTAGATTTTGGCTCATCCGCTGAGTTAGGCATGCCACTACCCTGTCGTTCGGAAAGTGTTTGGTTGGTTTTATCGTGCCGGAATGGCAACGCAGATAGCGAAGGTTCTTTGCCACATATAGCGAGTACAAGATCGCTAACAGTTTCCAGCGTTAAGTTGCTAGGACCAGACATCCAGCGGTTTATTTGCTCCGGACGCTTTCCCAAACGTCTAGCGACTGCTGCTTGTGTAAGGAGCGAATCTCCTTCGCACTGAGATAAAAAGGAGTCAATGATTAGTTCGTACACTCGCGCCTTTAATCTTTCCTGAAAATAGGCCTTTTGCCCTGCGGGTATTGGCGCTCCCGCGAGCGGCGTGTCACCACCCGAGACAATCTCAGCGAGAAACGGCGCCGTTGGAGATATAGTCATCCATTTTGCTCCCTAGATTGGGCGAATATGAGGGAAATAATTTTCTCCACTCGCGTTTGCAGAACTCTCTGCTGGGCATGTAGTCATCATCTTTTAATAAATTCTCTTTAAATTCAATGCATAACGCAATAAAATTATCTTTTGCCATAAACATTCCAAAAATCCGAACTCCGAATCTGGAGACCCTCGTGTATTTTGGAGCGTTCGTTCTGAATTCCCATACGCATTCATCACCAGGATCTAACAGCGCCAATTGCGCCCGTACTGAGCGTGATGGCGGCATACGTACAGCCATTGTCATGCCATTAATAAACGCATCAACCACAGACCGCGCACGGCTTAATCGGTCTTCTTCCTCAATTGAAGCCCATGGCCCCAAAAGCGCACGCTCTACATTCTCCGTCACATACAAGCATCTACCTCCAATTCCAATTGGGTAAGCGGCCATTAGCGGACGCAAAGTTCCACTAACCTCCCATTCCGCTCTGATATCCCGTATTGACATATAAGTCAATACCCCTTTATGATACGGACTTCCGAAATCAGAATGAAGGATTCATATCGTCAACGTCAAATCGAAAAACCACCTGCCGATAAAAATAGAAATTCATAGAATACCAAGCATGTAAAAGGTGTCCTTCGCCAAGCGCCCAAAACCACTCGTTGCTATTAAAGGGCTCTTCTATTTACTTTACAACTCCCGCGTTTGGCGTGTCACTCAACAACGGTGGCGAAGCTGCTGGAAGAGGCTCATGACGCGTTCCATGAAAAGGAAGTGCGGGACCTCAAACCCAAAAGAGTTCAATCAGATCAAAATTGGTTCTTCTTCCGCGCCGAACAGAAAAATGTCGCGACCGCGACTTCCGCGCCAGAGGGCGCCGAGGCTGAGAATCTTTGTCCTGCGCCGATCCGCCTTTTGAAAGTGGCCACGTTAAAGACGATCTTACAGATTGCGGCGGCTTCTCTGGCTCGCCCAATATTACGCAAAATCAGCGTCAAAACGTTCTCATTTGAACGGTTGCGTTCCGACCGAAACCACACGTGAATAGATTCACAAACTCGCTGGCGATCTGCGGACGGCGACGGACCTCGATACCGATAGCAAGCAAATAGTTTCATATCTCGCCGGTCGCCGGGGCGCTGGATCGGCAAGTGAGTTCACGCAAATCATCGCCGGCCGGCTATCAAGACGGGGTCAACCAGCTAACAACGACCACAACGCCTAACTCGAACCGGTGGAAGGGGCGTTCGGCAACGTGATCGATTGTGCGCTTCTGATCAAACCCACGGCGAGACGGCCGGCGCCCTTGGACGCTATTCACCGGATGAATGCACCGGGATCGACCACCGCCGGGTGGAAGGGCGCTCAGAGAAAACGCACGTGAGGTACAATCACGTTGAACGCCAAAACTTCAACCTTAGAATGGGTATACGGCGCTTCACACGGATGACGAATCGATTCACATATTAAGGTCGAGCCACGCTACTGACTGGAGTGCCCCTGACACCGCGTTCCATAATTTTGTTCGGAAACACCACACCCAGCGATAGCGTCCGATCTCAGCACGATACTTCGGAGTATGGAGGAATTGGTTGCGATGATTGGGTGTCAGGCATCCAAGCCCAAGCGGCCGCTCGTCTACAAATTGAGAATTTCAAACCAAGGCACTAACTCTTCCTCAACCGTCCTTGACACCACCCAACCCATCGCTATAACCCGCGCTTCCCAGGCCGTTGGGCTCTCCCGACGGCCCTTCCCAGTGTGGCCCGCCGCCACGTCGTCGAAAGTCGCTCGCATGTTCGCTGTCATCCGCACCGGCGGAAAACAGTACCGCGTCTCCCCGGACATGGTGCTCAAGGTCGAAAAACTCGAAGCCGAGGCCGGCGCGACCATCACCTTCACCGACGTGCTGTGCGTCGGCGGCGATGCCGGCCTGACCATCGGCGGCCCCACCGTCCCCGGCGCCTCGGTCACCGCGACCGTCATCGCGCAGGATCGCCTGGATAAGGTCATCATCTTCAAGAAGCGCCGCCGGCAGAACAGCCGCCGCCGCAACGGCCACCGTCAGCACGTCACCGTGCTGCGCGTGTCCGGCATCAAC
>JAYVXQ010000491.1:0-3265 GCA_043785025.1 Acetobacteraceae bacterium | reverse complement strand
AGCGCCCGTATGTCCGACGACACCACCATCATCGCCCGCCGGGACGGCCGCGCCGGACGCATATTGCTCAATCGCCCGCGCGTGCTGAACACGCTGACGCTGGAGATGGTCCGCGTCATGACCAAGGCGCTGCTCGCTTTCCGTAACGACCCCGAGGTCCACGCCGTCGTCGTCGAGGGTGCGGGCGATCGCGCCTTCTGCGCGGGCGGCGACATTCGCGCGTTGCGTGACGGCCAACTCTCGGGCGACCGCGGCGAGGTTGAGGCGTTTTTCCGCGAGGAATACGACCTCAATCTGCTTATTGCCGGCTATGACAAGCCGTATATCGCGCTGATCGACGGCATCTGCATGGGCGGCGGCATCGGCGTGTCCGTCCATGGCGCTTATCGTGTGGCGACGGAGCACGCGATGTTCGCGATGCCGGAAACCGCCATCGGCTTCTTCCCCGACATCGGCGGCACCTTCTTTCTGCCGCGTTTGCCAGGCCAGTTGGGCGTGTATCTCGGCCTCACGGGGCTGCGCACCTCGGGGGCCGACGCCGTTCACGCCGGTTTCGCCACGCATTACGTGAGCCGCGCCAATCTTCCCGCGCTGTCCGCCGCTTTGGCCGAGATCGGTCCCGCCGCTTTGGCCCGTTTCAATGAACCGCTGCCGCCCTTCAGCCTCGCGGAGCACGCGGCCGCGATCGACCACGCGTGCTCCGCTGACAGCATCGCCGGGATCGCCGCCCGCCTTGGTGAACAGTCCGGCGCATGGGCTACCGACGCGATGAAAGCGTTCTCCCAGGTCAGCCCCACGGCGCTGGCGTTCACGCTGGAGGCGTTTCGCCGCGCCGCCCACATGACCCTGAGCGACGCTCTGGACGCCGAGTTCCTGCTGACCCGCACGACCATGGCCTATCCTGATTTCGCTGAGGGTGTGCGCGCGATGGTGGTCGATAAAGACCGCCAACCGAAATGGTCGCCGGCGACGATCGCGGAGATCGACCCGGCGGTGATCATGGGGATGTTTCCGTAATCGGGGCGCTGCCCCGGACCCCGTCAGGAGGGCGCGGCCCACCTGAACCTCCCGCCAAGGGGCATGGCCCCTTGGAACCAAGGGGGAGACGGAGGCCTTTCATGACGTATCAACGTCCGGGTAAGCCTCCTTCTCCCCCTACCCGAATGGATAGATACCAAAGGGCCTCGCCCTTTGGCGGAGATCCAAGAGGCAGAGCCTCTTGGTGGGTCCAGGGCAAAGCCCTGGATCAGCCGCGACCCCCGGGTCTATGGTCGTCACATCGCCATCGCCCAAGAAAGCGCCCCTGATGCGGATCATGACCACGCACGATGTTTTTCGGTCCGCCTATTTCCATCTCCCCGACCCAGAGTTGTCGATCGGCCCCTGGTTCTTCCAATGGCTGGCACCCCATCTGACCCGGTTGGGCCATCGGGTGACGCGGTTTTCACTGACGGACAGCGGGCGCCCCGACGCGCTGATCGTGGCGGCGGGTCATCATGCGCTGCCGCGCGAAGCCAGCAGTTGGGCGTGGTTATTCTCCGACCCCAGGGGATTGCCCGCCGCCTCCGGCCTGTGCGCGCCATTGCTGCGGGCCGATCTGATCATCGGCTTCGAAATGCCGCCGAACATGATCCGGTTTCTGGCGGCGGCGGGGAAGCGGTTTTTCGATCTGGGCCAGGATCCGTTGCGATTCTGTCCGGATCTGTTTTTGCGCATCCGCGGCGGCGATACCGGGCTTGAGGACCGGCTGACGGGTTGGATGGTTGCCGATGAAACCGTCTCGCGAGACGCGTTGACCTTGTGCAACCGGTTGGGCACGACGGGCGGAACCGCGCGCGGTGTGCTGTTCGCCGGCCAAATGCCGGTCGATTCCAGTCTCATCGACGGGGCGGCGATCGCAGATGTCACGCCGTTCCTGGACCGTATCGAGGAATTGCTGGACGGGCGAACGCTGCTGCTGAAACCGCATCCTCTTTCGCCCAAAAATCAGGACCTGATCACGCTGCACCGGCGGTTCCCGGCCTCGCGGTATATCGACGACAATATTTACGCGATGCTGGCTCAACCTGATATCGAGACGATCGTGACCCTGTCATCGAGCGTGGCGGCGGAGGCGGCGTATTTCGTGAAACCCGCGGTGTCGCTGATCACGCCGGATATCCTGGCGTTGCCGCATGAGATCGTGTCGCGGTTCCACCGGGTGGATCGGCGGGTCACCACGACCGCGTTCTGGGGCGCGCTGCTGGACGACATGCCCGCCTTCATGTTCGTGGAAGACCCGCCCGCGCTGTTGCGGACCCGGTTCAGTGTCAGCTGGGGCTTCACCCGCGACATGGCCGAGGTCACGCCGCGCGGTCTGACGGACAACGAAACAATCCTGTTTTCCGATGTCGGCCGGGGGCCGGATCTGTGCCTGTTCGGCTTCAGCACGCCCGAGCCCTGGGGCGTTTGGACCGAGGGAGAGATCGCGGTCATCCAGTTCACGCCGCCGGAAAACCTGGAAACCTTCGTCGCCGAATTGACGTTGATGCCGCATGTGCCCGATCCGGCGCATCCGTTGCTGGTCACGATCGATGCGCGTACGTCCGATGGACAGACATCCGGATCATTCCGCTTCGATAGCCATGCCGCGCGAAAAATCGATATCGCAATGACCTGGGCCGCGGACAGCGGGCCGGTGGAAATCGTGTTTCACATCGACAACCCCGTCAGTCCGCACGCCGCCGGCGGATCCGACGATACAAGATTATTAGGATTGGGCCTGCATCAATTGAAACTGCGATGGGCGTGACTCCGGGCGCGTAATGAAACCGCCGCCCAGTACGCGGCTGCCGTCATAAAACACACAGGCCTGACCGGGCGCGGGTAAAGCCGGTTCATCGAGGCGGGCGAACACGCCGATCTCGTCACGGCCAACCGTGGCGGCGCGCGGCGTGTCATGGGCGCGCAATTTGACCTCGCACCGCATGGGATCGTCGCCACGCGCGATCAGCCAGTTGATCTCGCGCAGACGCACCAGATCGGTCGCGACGTTGCGCGGCCCGATGATGACACGGCGAGAGCCGGGGTCGGTGGCGATCACCATCTGCCGCGCGTTGTCACGCATCGCGGAAGGGCCAAGCCGCTTCGTTTGACCGACGGTGAAGCGGGCGATGCCGTCATGCTGTCCAACGACCTCGCCCGTTTGGGTCACGATCTCACCGGGCAGCAGCGCGTCGGGGCGCAACGCGGCGACGATGCCGGTGTAGGAGCCCGAGGGGACGAA
>JAYVXQ010000490.1:0-10556 GCA_043785025.1 Acetobacteraceae bacterium | reverse complement strand
CCGGGACGCGTTTAATCGCGTTCCGGCCGGTGTAAAGTTTTCCGACACACTGCGTCTCGTGGCGAGACGCCGCGGTATCAGGCTTGCGATTTGGCCTTACGGCGGCGTGAGAAGCCCAAACCCAGAAGGCCGGCGCCCAGGATGGCGAGCGTGGCGGGTTCCGGCGTGGTTGTGAGGGACATTTCAAACACTTCGCCGCCCGTGGGGGTAACGAACGTGTCGTTCGTGGCGTTAAAGGCGGTCAAACCGGTGTTGGCGCCGTTCGAGAACGAGACGATGTTCGCACCGGCCGACGGCACGCCAACGCCCGAAACGTCGGAATTCAGGCCCCATTTCAGGAACGTCGGGACCGTGTTGCGATTGCCGTTATTCGGATCCGCGGCGTCAACCACCTCGATCCAATACTTGGTGCCACCGGTCAACGCCGCGCTTGTGGTGAGCGAGATATTCGCGAAGGCCGAGGGGCTCGGGACCGTTGTGCCGCCGAAAGCGACCGCGGTGTCCAAAATCGTGCCGAGCAGCGTGGCCCCGGTCAGCGTCAAGCCAGACGATGAAGGAATACCGCCCACATCAGGAACAATGTAAACCAAGATCGCGCCGGTATCACCGGTCGCCGTCGTATTCACGTTACGCAGACGCAGAGTGACATTGGTCAGGGTCGACGAACCCGAAGCAATAAATGAATCACCCAATGGCCCGCGATTGGCCGCCGAGACCGGGCGCAGCGAGTCGCGCACCGAGTTATTCTCGATCTGACCTGTAATGGTGTCATAAACCACAGTCGCATTGGCTGAACCAGCCGCCAAAAGAGCGGCCAACCCAACAACCAAACCCGAAAATTTCATCATTTTATCCCCACAAGCTCGATCAACCCAAGTGCTCCTAATCAAAGCAAGCGCCATGCCAAGAGAGAATATTTTTTAATTTCAACCCGTTACATACATCCGCCGGTGTATTCCACCGAGACGTGTAAAATTTTCTGACATACGCGGCGAAGCCCAGGACCACCCGCCCGCACCCCCGCCACGGCGAAGAAGTTACATAAGAGTTTCAAAGACATATCGGGGTATGAGCGTCGCCGGACCCGTTCACAATCACCGCGAATAAAACGCCGGCGCCCAAGCCACCGACCACCGCTGAGCGAACCGCCTTCGAATGAAAACTCGCGCTGGATCAGTCGATTGAAACCGATGGTTGCGGATCGCAATCAAACGGCGGATTCAAAGCCGGCAATCCCGCCCCAAGCTCATATGAACCAAGGATCGCGCATCGCATCGTCACGATCGAAGGGCCCGACACCCTGCCCCACGGCAATTGGCCCACGCCATCGGTCCACCGCCACGGTCCATCCTCCAGCCATTCTGGCGCGTGCCATCCGTCCACCAACCGAGGATCGTCCGGCGCGATCACCGTGTCTTCACCAGCGGACCGGATCCGGATCTCACGCACACGAACCCCCAATCGCCGCCCCGCCCCCAAATACGGCGCCCGAGGATCACTCGACCATCGGCCGCGCGACCGCAACGCGACCCGCGCCACCCCCGCGGGCACCACAAATTCATACCAGTCATCGCGCGTGACCGTCGGCGGCAAAACCAAACCATCAGCCCATAGCCGGATCGCCGGATCGCCGGTCATGTCGGCCGCCGCCATCGCGAATGCACCCATGATCGGCGCCAGGCGCGGAGCCACCACCCCATCCGCCGGCCGATGAACAAGGCCCGCGCGCAACCCGTTATCCGCCGTCGTGCTCAGATCATACCCAAGACCCAGGATCACATCCCCATACGCGGCCTCAAACCCGGCCACCTGGTCCGGGGTCAGAAACGCGCGCCATTTCGATAATGTCCGGGACGAGATTTGCGGCCGCGCCGCCAACGCCTGATCGTCCATGGCCCGCATATCCTCGGTCCGCGCGACCGTCAGAGCCGCCGCCATCTGCTCGGCCGAAAAGCCGAAATGGTCGAAAATCCGCGTCATCACGCCATCGAAATCCGCCATCACCTCCTCCAGTTTCACATCCTGGGCCACGACGCCCATGCCGGGCCAGTCCCGCATCGCCGCCAGCGTTTGACCCGTATAGCCCTCCAATTCGAACGCCAGGCCCGATGCACGCGACCGCGAAACCAGATTCTCCTGATACGACCGCCCTTCCAACCGCTCCAGAAAGCCGCGCTTACGCTCCTCCGGCCAGTGCGCGAACGGATGATCGACCTTCGGCCAAAGAATCGGCGGCGACGGATCCAGATCCGCGTTCACGCACCATTCCTCGGTACATCGCAAATGATACAAATAACCGGACACCCAGATGTCACGCGGATCGCGAACGATCCGGATCGCCCGATACGGGCCGCTCAACGGCCGGCCAAGCAATGAATGCGGTAACAGAACGACATCGGGGTCGGACGGAGGCACGTCCACCAATCCATAATGATTGGCCATCGACAATCCCAACCGGTCGCAGACTTTCGACATCACATGCCAGAACAATGTCGTTCCGGATTTGTGATAGGAAAAGCAGATCAATTGAGGCGAGACCCGCGCCATTCCCCTGCCCACTCGGGCCCGCCGCCGTTTTCAGTCAATCCGGAAACGATCGCGCGCCCATCCGCTGTCCCTAACGAACCGCGCGGAGCCTGGCAACCGCCGCGTCGCGATGGATTGGCGGCCTAAATCTCTCGCTCGCGCAGGCAACTCGCCAATACCCGAGGATCCGCCGCCCGCTCCAACTCGACATCCGCGTGCGCGAAACACGCGTCCTGACTGGCGAACCCCGGCCGCGCCGCCACCGGGATTTCCCGGCAATCCCGCGCGTCACCCGGTGCCGCGCACATCGAGGGGAAGTAAACGTAAACGATCCCCTGATCCTCGGCGCCTTTCACCGGACCATCCCGATGCGCCACCAAAACACTGGCGAACGTCAGCGCCGCTCCAAAAGACAGGCAGAGCCTCAGGCTCATGATCTGACGAAGTTTCATCTCAGATCCTCATTATTTTAATGATTGGCCGACGCCGGACGATCCCGCGGCGTCAGCAGCGGCACCAAACGCGCGGTCATCGCCGCCAAAGCCTCCGCCAGCGTCGCGAACGCGCCCAATGCCCGATATTCATCCCAACGGAACTGATCCAGTCGAACCCGTCCCCCTTCCCGATGCAACACGAACGCCGGACCCAACAAATCATTGGCGCCCTCAGGCGTCACCACGATCGTCGAATCCTCGGGACCGCCATGATTCAACTCCGCCGACCAGGTCGGCGCGATCTCGGCGAGCAGCGCGCGCACGTCGGCGCGATCCTCCCAGGTCAGTATGGTCGCTGGCTCGCCTCGCCAGGAGGGGCTAACGCTCGCGCAGGCTGGAAAGGGCATGACTCGATCCCCACATAACTGGCCCCATTATAACCCAGGGGCTCACATTCTGAAATGCTCTTGTAACCTCTTATGCCACGGCGATCCCGGACGAGAAAGTATTTTTTAACGTGTATCGTCTAACCCCTGGATTAATTGCGCGTCATGCGTGTGACCGCCGCCCGCCGCGCGATCGCCAAAATCGCGTTCCGGCATAATATCTGATCCGGCCAACCGGTCCGCTTGCAGCCGCGCTCAGCCTCGGTCAGCCCGTGCACCGCCGCCGCGATCGCCGCCGCCGGCCACAGACCCAATGCGCGATTGAATGGCGCCGCGCGCCGAAAAAACAGCGGCGGCCGCAAGGCTTTCACCGCATCCGCCGCGCTCAGACCCGCTTCATCCATCGCCAGCCGCGCCCGCTGCAAGCGGAACATGTGATTGAGGCCCGCCCGCAAAACCTGCACCGGCGCCGCGCCCTCGGCGATCGCCAACTCCAACGCCCGATCCGCCGCCGCGACCTCGCCGCCCGTCGCCGCGAACAGCGCGTCATCCAACGACAGCCCCGACAAATCCCCAATACACGCCATCGCCGCGTCCAGATCGACCCGCCCGCCAGGCCCCACGAACAACGCCAGCTTCTCCAACTCCGCCCGCGTCGCCGCCCGATCCGCGCCCAGATGCGCCGTCAACCAACCCAGAGCCTCCGCCTCGACCCCAACCCCCGCTTGTTTCAGCGTCTCACGGATCGTCGTCTCCAGCGCCCGCCCTTCTTCCGGATAACACCCAATCGCCGCGCCATCCCTGGCCGCCTCAAGCTCAGTGCGCAGCTTCGAACGCGCGGGCATGCCGCCCCCCTCCAGCACCACGAACCCGGGCGAGGCCGACGCCAGGATCGCCTTCACCTGCGCCAGCGCGGTATCAGCCGCCTCCCGCACCCGCACCACGCGCCGCCCGCTGGTCATCGGCAACGACGCCGCCTCATCCGCCAGCCGGCCCAACCCGTCGCGCGCCAGTTCCACCACCAGAAAAGGATCATCGAGCGACCCCGCGACCGAGCGCACCAACGCTACCGCCCGCTCCCGGATCAGCCCCATATCCTCGCCATACAGAAGGACAACACGGCAGCCGCCGGGGTCGCGCAGGAACGTCTCGACCTGCGCCGCCGCCAGTTTCATCCGGCTTTGACCGCGGGATGTTGCTGAAACCAAACCGCCAGCCGCAGCGCGATCCGGTCCGCCATCTGCGTCGCGATCCGCCGCTGCACCTGCTCGTTCTCCATGTCGGCGGCGAAATATTGCGTCTCATGGATGTCGTACCCGTCCAGGATCCGATCCGTCCCGCTCGTCAATGGCGTATGTCCGACGTCCCGATTGACGAGGTTCCACGACGCGTTCCCGATCAACCGAACGCGCGTGAACTGGGTCAGACTCAGCACCCCGATCCCCTCGCCGGTGATCCAGAAACTCACCTGCAAATCATATTTCCGCGGCACCCCGCCATCGCTCGCGAGCCGCGCCTTCAAACTCTCCCGCAGGATCTGACCCGGCCGCTCCGTCATCGGCTTCACGTCGATCGCCGCCAGCTCCGCCGACGGACCAGCCCCCGCCCCCCCCGGCCCCGACGCCATATAAACCGGGCGAAATCCGCACCCCGCCAACAGCCCGCCCGCCCCCAGCATCAGCCACGCCCGCCGCGTCCCGCCGCCGCCGCTCATCCCGCGATCACGAAATTGACGATCCGGTTCGGCACATGGATCCGCTTGACGATCCGCTTACCATCCAACGCCCGCGCGACATTCGCCTCCGCCGCCGCCGCCGCGATCACCGCATCCGCCGGCGCGTCCGGCGGCATCGCGATCGTGCCACGCAGCTTACCCATGATTTGCACCGCGATCGTGACCCGATCGACCACCAGCAACGCCGGATCCGCCTCCGGCCACGCCAGATCCGCGACCAGATCCGAGGCATCCGGATGAAGTAACCGCACAACCTCTTCCGCCAGATGCGGCATCATCGGCGCACTCAGCCGTGCCAGCATCTCCACCGCCTCCCGCCGAGCCCACTCCAATCCCGCTTCCCCCGAACCGGAGGCCCGCTCCGCGTCCGCGATCGCGTTCGCCAGCTCATACATCCGCGCGACCGCGACATTGAACGCGAAACCCTCCAACGCCTCGGTCACCGCCGCGATCGCTTTATGCGTCGCCCGCCGCATCGTCAGGCCCACCGGCCCAAAACTCTCAGGACGATCCGCTCCGGCACCCACCGCCTCCGCGAGCCGGAAAACCCGCTGCGTGAACCGGAACGCCCCCGCCGCACCCGACTCGGTCCATTCCATGTCCCGTTCCGGCGGATTATCCGACAGAATGAACCACCGCGCCGTATCCGCCCCATACCGGGAAATGATCTCACCGGGATCGATCGTGTTGCGTTTCGATTTGCTCATCGCCTCAATGCGGCCAACCGTGACCACCGCGCCCGTCTGCTTATGCACGACTGTCCCATCCGGACGCTTGTCCACTTCCTCGGGATACAGCCACGCCCCATCCGCCGCGCGATAGGATTCGTGATTGACCATCCCCTGCGTGAACAACCCCGCGAACGGCTCCTCCACCCCAATGTGTCCCGTGTCCTTCATCGCCCGCGTGAAGAAGCGCGAATACAGCAGATGCAAAATCGCATGCTCGATCCCGCCGATATACTGATCGACCGGCATCCAGTGATCCACGGCTTCCCGCACCAGCGCCTGATCGGTCGACGACGCGCAGCAATATCGCGCGAAATACCAGGAGCTATCGACGAACGTATCGAACGTATCCGTCTCCCGCCGCGCCGGCTTCGCACACACCGGACACGCCACGTGCTTCCATGTCGGATGGTGATCCAGCGGATTACCCGGCCGGTCGAAGGTCACATCGTCCGGCAACCGCACCGGCAATTGATCGTCCGGCACCGGCACCACGCCGCAGCCATCGCAATGAATGACCGGAATCGGACAGCCCCAATACCGCTGCCGCGACACGCCCCAATCGCGCAACCGCCAGTTCGTCACACCCAATCCCTGGCCGGACTTCGCCAGCGCGTCGATCGCCGCCCGCTTCGCCTGATCGACCTCCATCCCGTTCAGAAAATCCGAGTTGAACGCCACGCCCGGACCCACATACGCATCGGCCCCAACCGCGAAACTGGCGGCGTCAGCACCCGGAGGCAGCACCACCGGCGGCACCGGCAACCCATATTTCCGCGCGAACTCCAGATCCCGCTGATCATGCGCCGGACAGCCGAAAATCGCCCCGGTGCCATATTCCATCAGCACGAAATTCGCGATCCACACCGGGAACGTCAGCCCATGGATGAACGGGTGATTAACGCGCAATCCGGTATCGAACCCGTGCTTCTCCCCCGCCTCGATCACCGCCTCGCTGGTGCCCTTGGCCCGGCACGCCGCGATGAACGCCGCCGCCGCCGGATCGCGCGCGCCCGCCGCCGAAGCCAGAGGATGCTCCGGCGCGATCGCCAGAAATGACATCCCAAACAGCGTGTCGGGCCTTGTCGTATAAACCTCGATCCGATCGACCCCCGCCTCGGGCGCCGTCAACGCGAAATGCAGCCGCGCCCCCTCGCTGCGCCCGATCCAATTGGCCTGCATCAGCCGCACCCGCTCCGGCCAGCGATCCAGCTGATCCAACGCCTTCAACAACTCCGGCGCATATTTCGTGATCAACATGAACCACTGACTGAGCTGCTTCTTCTCCACCGGAGCGCCCGAGCGCCAGCCCTTGCCGTCGATCACCTGCTCATTCGCCAGCACCGTGCCGTCCACCGGATCCCAATTGACCCAGCTTTCCTTACGCTCCACCAAACCCGCTTTCAGGAAGTCCAAAAACAGTTTTTGCTGATGCTGATAATATTCCGGCTGACAGGTCGCGAACTCCCGCGCCCAATCCAGCGCGAGGCCCATCCGCTTCAACTCACCCCGCATCGCGGCGATGTTCTCGTACGTCCATTTGGCCGGATGAATGCCGCGCTCCCGCGCCGCGTTCTCCGCCGGCAGCCCGAACGCATCCCACCCCATCGGATGCAGCACCGAAAATCCCCGCGCCCGCTTATACCGCGCGACCACATCGCCCAGGGTATAGTTGCGGACATGCCCCATATGGATCTTGCCCGAGGGATACGGGAACATCTCCATCACATAATATTTGGGCTTCCCGTCCGTCGGGACATCCTCCACCGCGAAGCAGCCGCGCGCCTCCCATGCCGCCTGCCACTTCGGCTCGGCGCGCGTGAAGTCATAACGAGGTCCCTCGGCGGCGCCGACGGTCAGGGCTGAGGTCGCGGTCTCGGACGCGGGAGAAGTATCGGGCATGCCGGATGTATCGGGCGGCGCGAGACCGCTTGCAAGTCTGGATCGCCGATTGGCTAAAACCTCGCGCTCAGCGTCCCCAGAACCAGCCGCTGGATGGCCGGAAACGGGCTTTCCCTGGTCACGTTCTGGCTCAGATTGGTCCCGGATAAAGCCGCCGTCCATTTGTCGTTGATGGCATAGCCGACCCGCCCGCTCAAACTGGTATACCCGCGCACCCGGATCACCCCCTGCGTCGACCCCCCATCCAGGCTCCGCAGCGCGTTCGTGCCCGGAACCCGCGCCAGCACCTGAGGGATCGAGCGCCCGCCGGTCTGCCGGATTTGAGCCGCCGTGATGATCGTGATGTTCGCGGCCACATCGCTCTGCCGCTGCGGAATGCCGGTAACCCACGCCGAAACCAGCTCCCCAAACAACGATTGCAACGACCCATAATCGATCGGCTGCGCAGCCAACGGTCCCGGGATCACCAGCGCCGCCACCAAGAGGCTGAGCCACGCCCTTTTCAGGGCGCGAGACACACCAATCCCCCAACGGAGCGAACCGCCAATCACCCGTGCGCCGTCGGAATCAGCAAGCCGAGAACCTGTTGCATTGCAGGGATGTTTTACCTATTGCCACCCCCAGCCTGCATAACATTCCTTACCAAATGATTGAAGGACGAAGCCCGCCTGGCGCAGTGTCCATTTGTATGAGACCCTGCCTCAGACCAGCCGCGGGAAAAATCCGACATGCCTCGTAACAACCTGCTGGACGAAGATAAGCCCAACACCATCAGGTTGACCGAAGCCGACGCCCGCGCCGTCTCGATGCGGGCCCTCGGGCAATGCGGATACGACGAAACCGGGGCCACCATCATCACCGATCAACTGATCGACAACGCCCTGTGCGGCTACTCCTTCGCGAGCCTGCCCCGAATCCTGACGATCGCCGAGGAAGCCCGAAACCGTCAGACCCGCTCCGAGCCCGCCATCGTCCGCGAAACCGCGTCATCCGCCCTCGTCGATGGCGGCAATACCATCGGCTACATCGCGGCGTTCCGCGGCGCCGAGATCGCCGCCCAAAAAGCCCGTGAAACCGGCCTGTCGATCGTCGGCGTCTACAATAGTTTCTACAGCGGACGGAACGCCTGGTACGTCGAAACCATCGTGAAACAAAATCTGGTCGCGATTCATACCTGCGGCGCCAGCCCCCGCGTCCTGCCACCCGGCGCCAAATCCCCCTTACTCGGAACGAACCCCATCTCGATCGGTTTTCCCTCCACCAACGGACCCGTCGTCTGGGATATCGGCACCGCCTCCGTCATGTGGGGCGACGTCCAATTGATGGCACGCCTCGGACATCCCCTCCCTGAAGGCACCGGCTTCGACGAAAACGGCGAGCCCACGACCGATGCGTCCCGCGTTCTGAAAGGCGGCGTCGCCCCCTGGGGCGGCCATAAAGGCTACGGCCTGTCCTTCTGCATCCAGGCCCTCGGCCTGATCGCCGGCGCCGCTTTGGGCCGCGGCGTCGTCAACGATTACGGCTTCCTTTTCATCGCCATCGATCCCGACCTGACCCAGCCCAACAATGCCTTCCAAACCCAAATGACCGAGCTTGTCGACACCATCAAAGCCCTGCCCAAACAGGACGGCGTGGATGAAATCCGCATCCCCTCCGAACGCGCCTTCGCCGATCGCGTCCGCCGCCGCGCCGAGGGCATGGTCTTCGACAAGAAAATCCTCGATATGCTGGCCGCGTTATGATTTTGCACGGCTATCGATACAGCGTTTACACCCGCATCGCGCGCATGGTGCTGGCGGAAAAAAACCTCGCGTAGCTCGTCCAACAACCGGTTCAGATCGCGGCATGCGCGATCTAACCTTATTCGTTAGGTTGCACGATTCGTACGACGCGGTGTGCTAAACAACCCGGTCCTCAAACAGGAACATCTGAACGTCGGCGTCATTCGGTGCAAGAACGCGCCGATCGGCGGCGCAAGCTTGTCCCAGCTCAGTGGCAAAAGCAGTCTTGATTGCTGACAAATCATCGAAGTGCAGCGTTGCAACGAAGTACGCGTCTGTGCCTCCGGCCATTGCGATGACCGGACCGTTGCTGAGTTCGTACTTGCGAAGCCCCGGGAGTTGCTTAGCCATTGGTACATGAACATCAAAGTAGTGCTTGTCGAAAGCAGCGGTGTCCCTCGGCGTCTTGTAGATAACAACCATGCGAGCCATATCGTTTCTCCTTTCAGAACGGGCGGCGGCAGAAAGTGCCCCAAGCCTCATTTGTGCAACCTAACGCCTGAATTAAGTCTACACGCTTTGTGGCGGCAATAGGAATGAAAAGTACCTTTGAATTTTGCCGCCACGAAGCGTGTTCGGCTTGTCTGGATCGACGCGCAGACCCGCAAGTGGAGCAACTTTGAGGAACTCAACGCCTGGCTAGGCACCCGCTGCCGGGCCCTGTGGAGCGAGATACGCCACCCCGAATACAGGCAGTTCAGCGTGCTGGAAATGCTGGACCAAGAACGCACTGAGCTCATGCCCATGCCAACACCGTTTGATGGCTACGTTGAGCGTTCAGCCAAGGTATCGAGTACCTGCCTGGTGGCGGTGGCGCGCAACCGGTATTCGGTGCCGTGCGAACTGGCAGGCCAACGTGTGAGCACCCGGCTGTACACGAGCCGGGTGGAGATTGCCACGGATGAGGCCATCGTGGCCAGCCATTCGCGCGTGGCCGACGAAGGCCACATCTGCTATGACTGGCAACACTACATCGCGCTGGTGCAGCGCAAGCCCGGAGCCCTGCGCAACGGCGCGCCCTTTGCCGACATGCCGCAGCCACTCTTACGCTTGCGCCAAGGGCT